>NZ_JBEXVD010000014.1:0-185410 GCF_040638655.1 Streptomyces sp. NPDC005963
TTTTTTACTTATCCGGCCACCACCGTTAACTACACCTTCGTGTTAAAACACTTCCCCTCCACCACGCTCTTCCGACCCCGCGCGCCGATCGGCGCGCGGAACAGGGCCGTTGGGGAAGGCCGGCGACTCTGTGGAGCCGGTCAGTCTATGGTGGCCACGCCTCCCCATTCGAGCCACTCGTGCGTCTGCTGCACGGGAGCGAGATCGCTGTCGGGCCGCCAGGTGGAGACTTCGACGAGCCCGGGGTCCAGGATGTTGAACCCCTCGAAGTAGGCGGCGACCTCGCGTTGTTCGCGGACCCGGCCCCAGTGGCCGCCGGTGGCCTCGGCCATGAAGTCGGTCACGAACTTGCGGATCTCGGGCCGGTCGCTGACGAGCTGACACACGACCAGACAACTGCCCGGCACCAGCTTCTCGGCCACCCGGCGGACCAGGGCCGCCGGGTCGTCCTCGTCGGGGATGCAGTGCATCACGGAGACGAAGAGGGCCGCGACGGGCTGGGTGAAGTCGATCAGCCGGGTCGTCTCCTCGTGGGTGAAGATGCCCTCGGTGTCGCGCATGTCCGCTTGGATGACGGCCGTACGGTCGTTCTCGTTGAGCAGGGCACGGCCGTGGGCGAGGACGATCGGATCGTTGTCGACGTAGACGACCCTCGACTCCGGAGCGACCGCTTGGGCGACCTGGTGCACGTTGTCCTGGGTCGGCAGACCTGAGCCGTGGTCGATGAACTGGCGTATGCCGTACTCGCTCGCCAGGAGCCGCACCACTCGCTGGAGGAAGCGGCGGTTGTTGACCGCCAGTTCCTTGGTGCTCGGAACCTGCTTCAGCAGTTCTTCACATGCTTCGCGATCCGACTCGTAGTTGTCACTACCCCCCAGGTAGTAGTCGTACATCCGAGCTACGCTCGGGACGGTCGTGTCAATGGCGTCCGGGCGCCATGACTCCCCACGCATCCAGCCCTCACCCGCGTTTCTTCAACAGGAGCTACAGGGCGACCATGCTAGGGAGCGGGTGCTTCCCCGGATAGGTCATCCGAGCAGGATCGACCTTACGAGAGACATTTTCAGCCATATTCGTACACGCATCCGGAGTTCGATCCAACCCCCCACAGACGGGGCCATGGAGCTCGCACGGTGACAGTGACCCTGTTCGCATGGCTTTGGGTGGGACGGGAGCGGCCGTCGTGTGCACAGACGCCCCCATGGCCACCTGTTGATCTTGGCCGATATCCCGGCACCCCCGTCACGGGAGTTGCCGCACCGTCGACCAGGCCCACACCTCGGGGACCGCGAACACGGGAGTCCACAGCCGTGGACCCTCGGGCCCGCAGGGTGGGTGGTTGAACGTTTCGCCAATCGTAGCTTAGGCTTCCCTAAGTCGATCAGGGCTGCACTGCTCCGTCATGTCCGACATGCCGCAACGGCCGTGTCATCCCTCGCCCGCAACGCATCGACCACTGTGCACTTCAACTCCATGAGGAACATCCATGCTCGGGTTCACCCGCGTGCGTCGTCGCGCGCTCGCCGCCGCGGCCACCGCCGCAGCCGTAGTCCTCACGATCGGCGGTTGCTCCTCCTCCGGCGAGAGCGACAAGAAGACGTCCGAGAACTCCGAGAAGAGCGGGGGCGCGTTCCCCGTTTCGATCAAGAGCGCCCTCGGCACGGCCGACATCCCCGCGGAGCCGAAGCGCGTGGTCACCCTGGGGCAGGGTTCGACCGAGACGGCGATCGCCCTCGGCCACACCCCCGTCGGCATCGAGAGCTACGCCTGGGGCAGTGACAAGACCGGCTACCTCCCGTGGATCCACGAGGCGGTCACCAAGGCCGGCGGCAAGCTGCCCAAGCAGTTCGCCGGTGGCGAGGAGATCGACTTCGAAACGATCACCGAGCTGGACCCCGATGTCATCCTCGCCCCCTGGTCGGGCGTCACCCAGGAGCAGTACGACATCCTGAAGGACATCGCGCCCACCGTCGCCTATCCCGACCTGCCCTGGTCCACCAACTGGGACCAGCAGATCGAGATCATCTCCAAGGCGCTCGGCAAGCCGGCGGAAGCCGCCAAGCTCAAGGCGACCATCGAGAAGCAGCTGGCCGACGCCGCCAAGACCCGGCCGAACTACAAGGACCTCAAGTTCTCCTACATCTACAACACCGGTCCCGGCACCCTCGGCGTCTTCCAGGCCGAGGAGCAGCGGGTCAAGATGGTCTCCTCCCTCGGGCTCACCGTCGACCCGGTGGTGAACACCTTCAAGGAGACGAAGGGCACCGACTCCGCGCTCATCGGTCTGGAGAACGCGGAGAAGCTGAAGGACAGCGATCTGATCTTCACGTTCTACAGCGACGAGAAGAACCGCAAGGAGATCGAGTCCCAGCCGCTGTACAAGGCGATCCCGGCGATCCAGAAGGGTGCCGTGGTGGTCGGTGACAACAATCCGTTCGTCACGGCTTCGTCGATCATCAACCCGCTGACCGTCCCGTGGGTCATCGACCGTTATCTGCCGCTGATCGACAAGGCCGTCGCCGCCGCAGGCAAGTAGGCGCACCCCACAGATGGCTACGGTCACTCCCGTACCGCCGAGCAGTACCACGCGCCGTGGTACTGCTCGGCGGGCGTATGCGCTGGTCATCGGACTGGCCCTGTTGGCGGTCACCCTGCTCGCCAGTGTGATGGTCGGCAGTCGTCCGACGTCACTCGGCGATGTGCTGGATGTGCTGTCCGGTACGGCAGACGTCCAGGTCACGACCATCGTCGAGAGCCGCTATCCGCGGACGGCGCTCGGTGTGCTGGCGGGTCTGGCCCTGGCCGTGGCGGGCACGCTGATGCAGGGCGTCACCCGCAACGCACTCGCCGAACCCGGGCTGTTGGGCATCAACGCCGGTGCATCGGCGAGCATCGTCACCGCAACCGCCTTCTGGGGGGTGACCGGCAACACCGCCGTCATGTGGTGGGCGCTGCCTGGGGCTCTGGTCGCGGGCATCGCCGTCCAGGTCATCGGGTCGGTCGGCTCCAGCAAGAGCCAGGTCAGACTGGTGTTGGCGGGCGCAGTGCTCTCGGCCGTACTGATGGCATACATCCAGGCGGTCACCCTCAGCAAACCGCAGGTGTTCGACAGCTACCGCTACTGGGTGGTCGGGGCGCTCGGCGGCCGGGACTTCGACGTGCTGCAAGCGATGCTCCCCTTCGCCGCCGCCGGATTCCTGCTCGCCGTCCTCCTCGGACGGAGTCTCAATGCGCTGGCGCTCGGGGACGCCACCGCAGCCTCGTTGGGCGTGAACCCCTGGTTGGTCCGCGGGACCGGGCTGCTCGCGGGCACCGTGCTCAGCGCCGCGGCGACGGCGGCCGTGGGCCCGATCGCCTTCGTCGGACTGGCGGTGCCCCACATCGTGCGCGCTGTGGTCGGGGTGGACTTCCGCTGGCAGATCGTGTTCTCCGCGGTCGCGGGACCCACCTTGCTGCTGTTGGCCGACATCGCGGGGCGGGTGGTGATGCGCCCCCAGGAGTTGATGGTGGGAGTCGTGACCGCCTTCGTCGGCGCCCCCGCGCTGCTCCTGGCCGTACGCAGGATGCGGGGGAACGCATGACGAATCCACCGACCGTCACTCCCCCGCCGCCGAGCACGGCGAAGGTCCCGGCGCAACGCACGATTGAACGTCCCGTCAGGGCTCGGACCGTGCTCACCCTGGGACGAAGGGTCGCCGTCCCCTTTCACCGGGTGGCGCTCGTCACCGCCGTCGCCCTGCTGATCCTCACGGCCGCCGCCTCGGTCGCCACCCTGTCCCTCGGTCGACTCGGCATTCCGCTCGACGAACTCGGCGCCGCGCTCTCCGGTGGCGCGGAGGGCAAGAACGCCTTCGTCCTGGAACGGCTGCGCGGCCCGCGGCTCGTCGTAGCCCTGGGCACCGGCTGTGCGCTGGGGGTGTCGGGGGCACTGTTCCAGTCCGCCACGCGCAATCCGCTGGGAAGTCCC
Organism: Streptomyces sp. NPDC005963; assembly: GCF_040638655.1. Lineage (NCBI taxonomy): Bacteria > Bacillati > Actinomycetota > Actinomycetes > Kitasatosporales > Streptomycetaceae > Streptomyces > Streptomyces sp. NPDC005963. The sequence continues at coordinate 3,968 of NZ_JBEXVD010000014.1, forward strand.
GATGTGATCGGACTAGGCGCGGGAGCGGGTGCGGGTGCGGCCTTCGCCGCGCTGTTCCTGCCCGGCGTCGTACCGGTACCCCTCGGGGCGCTGTTGGGAGCGGTCCTCGCGATGGGACTGGTGTACGTCTCCACGGGCACCGGGTTCCGCAATCCTGCCCGGCTGGTCGTGGCGGGGATCGGTGTCGCGGCGATCTGCACCGCGGTGACGCAGTACGTCGTCTACGCCATGGAAAGGGACAAGGCGTCGACCCTGTCGGCGTACGTCAACGGCAGTCTGTCGGCGCGTTCCTGGGACGACGCGACCACGATCTGGGTCGTGGTGCTCTGCACCGCACCGCTCGTGGCCCTGATCTCACGACGTCTGTCGATGGGCGAGATGGGGGACGACATCGCCCAGGGGCTGGGGGCGGGTCCCAAGAACACCAAGACGTTCGCGGTCGTCCTCGCGATCGTGCTGTCCGCGGGTGCGGTCAGCGTGGCCGGCCCCATCGCCTTCATCGCCCTGACCGCACCACAGATCGCACGGCGGATCACCCGGCTCCCCGGACCGCACCTGTTGCTGTCCGCCCTGACCGGTGCGCTGCTCCTGGTCCTGGCAGATCTCTGCGCTCAGCAACTCCCCCTCTTCGAGAACCTGCCGGTTGGTATCTACACGATGGCGATCGGCGGCGCCTACCTCGGCTATCTGCTGATGAGCGAGCGGCGTAAGGGAGCACTCTGAGTGACCTGAGTGATCCGGTCGGGTACGGGGGATTCTGCCGATGCATCGAGGCCGGTAGCACTCACCGCGACGGGTACGCGCAGCAGGCGGCCGGAGGATTTCCCTCCGGCCGCGCCGGGTCGGCCTCACCGATCAGAGACCCGCCAGCACGCGATCCGCACGGGTCACCTGGGTGCTGATGTCCCGGACGACCGCGTCCAGTTCGCTCCGGTGGCGCTCGATGGCACGCCGCTGGTACGCCGCATCGACCGCGGACCAGACGCCGACGACATTGGTCTCCCGCTTGCAGGCGACGTCCGTACGTGCCAGCGCGATCTCCGCCCGGCTCGGGGTCTTGCCGGTGTACTGCGCGGAAGCACCGGGCGCCTCGGTCGGGTCGGCGTATCGATGGCCGTACCGCTCCATGCAGAGGGACCAGGCACGGAAGACGGCCACCACCCGGGCGTCGCGTTGCGACTGCTGGTGACCGCCGATGTTGATGGCTCCGACGAGCTCACGATTACCGATCTTGCCGGGGTCACCTGAGAGCGCGGCGGTGGCCTCACCCAGGCATCCGCCCCGAGGAATCGTTCGCCCGTCACGATCCTTGGGCACGGGCGAACCGTCGTGTTCCGCTCCGGTCGCCACCACCATCACGGCCTCGGGCGGGGCGGGTGCCGGCGGGCCCTTCTTCCGCGTGCGCGCCAGGGGCGAACCCGGAGCCGGATGATAGCCGTACCGCGCCGCCGCGGTCGGATCGGTCAGGCCGTATCGGTGCGCCGTGTTGGCCGGGTTCAGCGTCCCGGTCTCCGCGGACGCAGCGGGCACCGGCCAACTGTGCCCGAAGCGCCGCATGCAGGAAGCCGTCAGAACAGCCCGTGCCCGGAGCACCCGGCCGACCTGGCGATCGGTGAAGAGGTACCGCTCGACGGGCAGTACGAGGGAGTCGACGGAGAGCAGCACGTCCACCCGTCCGACCCTCGGCGGGCTTCCTGCCGCTCCTACGTCCCGGGGTTGCTCACCCGGTGAGCAACCGATGGCGGTGGCGAGCAGAGCGACGGAGGTGACGAGCGCGCGCTGTCCGCGGGTCGTGCTCACGCGTTCCTCCCTGGGGACGGGGCGGGGTCGGGCGTGGGGGCGGCCCGCCCGTGCGAACACGGGCGGGCCGGACACAGCTCACTGCCACCAGCTGAGTGATGCGTTGTTGTTGCGCACCCCGCTGTTGAGCGCGCGGGCGTTGCCGGGGTAGAAGTCGTCGTACGGAGCCGGGCCGCTCGCGTTCTGGTTCTCGTTGTAGTAGATCCGAGCGGTCCAGTTGGCGTCGTTGTTCCAGGCTCGGTAGACGTTGTTCTTGACCTGCTGGCCACTGCCTTCGCCACCGGCGGCAAAGGTGTGGCCGGCGAAGTCGTTCACCCATCCCGCGTACTTGCTCCACGAGCTGTTGGCGGACGCGCTGTAGTAGAGGTAGATGTTCCCGTCCCAGGCCGCGGCCCGCTGGAGACCCTTGGATGCCGATGCGGACTCGGAAGCGGAAGCAGGTCCGGTCGCCAAAACGGCCGTTCCCGCAAGGAGGGCCGCTGCGGTGACGAGCGCCCCTGCTGTACGGCGTACAGATGTCATGGTGTCCTCCGTTGCCGGGGTGTCGGCAGAGGCCGTCGGCGGCCTGTGACTCCACCCCGTGGTGCTTGACATCGACGCTAGGAGCGGTTCGTCGGATGTCCCATCTCTTTCGGTTCTCGCCGAAATACACCTCATGGCGGATTTGGTACTACCGTCCCGGGCAGGGAGCCGGAACAGTGGAGCACCTGGGATAGCAGCCTTTTCACGGGGGTACGTTCGTGCTGCGCATCCACTTCAGTGCGGAGGACCTCAGCCGGATCCGGCTGGCACCGGGACCTGATCCCGCCTGGGAGACACTGCTGAGCCTGCATGTCCTCGCAAGCCACGACAACGATATCGGGATGCTCGGCTGGCGGACCCGGATGCGAGGGTCGCTCGATCCCTCGGCTCGTCCGCTGCTTCGGCTTGCTCCTCCGCGGGGGTACTCGCCCGACTTCCTCACCCCTGCCGCCGGGACCACCTGTACCGAAAGCGGAATCGAGGCGATCCTCTCGACTCCTCGCACACAGCTTCGTACAGATCTCGCCACCCTCGGTCAGGAACAGCGCCTTCCGTCCTGGGCGGACGCCCTTGCACAGGGCGATCCCGGCGCGCTGCGCGGGTTGGGGTCGGCGCTGCGGCGCTATCAGCGGCAGGCGCTGGAGCCGCATTGGACGCAGATCACGTCAGCGGTGGACGCCGAACGATCGGCGCGGGCCCGAGCGTTCCTCTCGGGCGGTACGGAGGAGCTCTTGAACAGCCTCCATCCGGCGGTGCGTTGGAGTCCGCCCGTCCTGGAGGTCGCCTACCCCCATCCGCAGGACCTCTTCCTGCAAGGGAGGGGACTGTTCCTGGTGCCTTCGTACTTCTGCCGGGGGACGCCCATCTCGCTGCGGGACGGTTCGCTCACTCCCGTGCTCGTCTATCCGATCAATCGGGACGCACACTCTCTGACGCTGGATCAGACCGCCTATGCACCTGGCGCCGACACGCTGGCGCGGCTGCTCGGGCGTACGCGTGCGGCCACCCTCCTGTTGATCGCGGATGCGCAGGATGCGACCGGTGGCGAGATCGCCCGGCGCCTCGACATCTCTCCTGCCTCGGCCAGCGAACACGCGACCGTGCTGCGCGAAGCGGGGCTGATCCGGAGCCTTCGGGTGCGGAACACCATCCGTCATACGCTCACACCGTTGGGCGTGGAACTGCTGGAGGGGCCGCTTCCCGCAGGCTTCGGAAACGGCGCACGGTTGGACGCCCACTGCTGATCGCCCCAGGTGCTCACTTGCTTCTGGGTGCCGGTGCCCTCACCGTACTGCGCCCCGGGATCGCCCCGGGGGTGCAGCACGGTGGGGGCAGTCCCCGGGGTCAGATGCTGAACCGTTCCTTCGCCAGCAGCGGCTTGACGCGGGCGGCAAAACCGCCGGTCCGGAAGGGGCGTTGCAGCAGCCCCGGCCGTAGTTCCTGGGCCAGAGCGGCAATGATCATGCCCTGGTCGAGCGCGAGGACGAAGTCACTGACCCGGCCCGTTCGCACATGGATCGAGTCGCGGAATCCGTACCGCTCGTCGTAGGCGTCGAAGTCGCGTGCGATCGCCTTGAGGTTGGCGATGGCTTCCCTGCGGGCGTAGGGGAGGGCGAGGAAGGCGGCATGGGGCGTGACGACGGAACCGGACTGGTAGCCCTCGACCTGCATGCCGATGACGTCGACTCCATACTCGCTGTAGCCGCCTTCGGGGATGTCGGCGGGTGAGAACCCCCAGTATCCGTACTTCTCCTCCGACAGCCCGTGCTCGATCTGAGAGCGCACGTAGCGGTGGTGCGTCACGCCCCATGAACGCCTGGCCCACTCGGGCTCGGGAACGAACAAGGGCACCATCAGCGCTTCGAACATCGAGCCGCCCCAGGTGGGGACGAGTTTGCGGCCCCGATGGGTGTAGTGACCGTTCCAGATCCGGACCCCGTCGACGGTGGTGTACGAGCCGCCGGGCTTCTGCTCCTGCTCGTGCTCGGGGAGCATGGTGCGCAACAAGTGCCAGTAGTGATCGGTGGGGAGCGACCCGTCGGCGATGCCGAGGTAACTCGCCATCCGGGGCTCCGTGTTGAGTGCGCCGTAGTGGTGTCCGGTCGGCTCGCCGGTGTCGGTCCAGAATCCGCCGCGCAGTTGACCAGGACCCTTGACCGGGTCGGCGGGGTCGTAGGGGGTGTAGAAGGTCGACCAGTCGGCGTCGGCGAGGATGCGGCCGACGCGGCGGCGCAATCGCGGGTCCGCGTCCGCCGCAATGATCAGTCCGGTGACGAGCCACGCATTGTCGACGGAGGAGAGGAAGGGCCGGACCGGCGTGCCGTTCTCGGGCCAGGTGGTGAGGACGGAGCCGTCGTACGCGTCGTACCAGTTGAGCCAGAAGCCGCGGTGGCGTTCGAGCTTCTCGATGGCCGCCACCATCTGGGCCAGGCGCCGCTGCATGGTGGTGCGGCTGATGACACCCAGTCCGCCGGCGGCGACGGTGGACCAGAGGCCGCAGCCGATGTTGGTGGGCGAGGTGTTCCGGGACGGGACGGGGCGCCCCGCGACGGTGATGTCAGCCTTGTCGGCAGTGAGACCGAAGTCGGTTGTCAATGCCTCGATCGAGTGATGGGTATCGCGGAACCACTTGCGGAGCAGCGGTGTATCAGAGGCATCTCGCGAGGGATTCTCAGCAGTGGACACCTTGGGGGCGTCCGAGGCGAAGGCGGGCGCGGCGAGTGCCGGCAGGGAGAGGGCGGCTGCGCCTGCCCCGGCGGCGGTCAGGAGTGTGCGGCGGTCGAGACGGTCCATGGACTTCCAGCTCCCGTGGGTCGGTATGGAGTCATGTCGTGGGTACGCGGTGTGATCCGGGCTCGGGGGCCGCCGTCCTGGCACGACGGCGGCCCCCGAGCCGGGTGGGGGGTTGCGCCCCGGGCGGTGCCGTCCTTCGACAGCACCGACCAGCTGCGCAGTGGGGCAACCGGTGGGGCGGGGAGGCTCCTTCACCTCGGGCGCGCCCGCCGGTTCTGAAGCGGTGGGGGTCCCTTCTTCTGGGCCGTTCCAGGCACATGGCCCTTACCGGGCACACAGTCCTTGCCGGGCACACGGTCCCTTCCGGGCACACAGTCCTTGCCGGGCACGCGCGCTCCGGCTCGATCCGAAGGCGGGCCCTTCGGTCAGTCGAGGGCGAGGCGCAGGAAGCGGATGCCCGGGTTGGGCAGATCGATGGTGAGCAGGGCGGCTCCATCGGCGTTGGCGACGAACGCGGGGAGTTGCTCTTCGGGCAGTCGGTCGGCGGCGCGCAGTTTCTCCCACTGCTGGGCGTCGGGCCACTCTCCGCCGTCGAGTTCGTTCCAGACCGCCTGGATGTTGGCGTGCCGTTCGTCCACCCGGCGCGAGACGACGCGGTAGGTGGCTCCGGGGCGCAGCCCGTCGACGTGGACGGAGACGGTGCGATCGAGGGACCGGTCACCGTCGATCTTCGATTGGTCGAGCGTTCCGTTCCAGACGAGGAGGTCGAGGGTGGAGGCGTCCTCTGCCCGGGTGGCGATCGCCTCCACCAGGGCATCCGCTCCGTCGCCGGAGACGGCGACCGGGATGCGCCCGCCTGCCAACTGCGACAGGAGGTAGAGCGCCCAGAACCGCGGCTTGCGGAGGTTTCCGACCGTCAGGAGTCCGAATCCACCATGGAAGAGTCGGTGTGGCCAGCCGAGCTCCTCGAACTGGTCTGACGCGACCCAGTAGGCGAGGCAGTCGGTGGAGGCGAGGGCGCTCTTCATACCGCGCAGCACGAAGGGGGCCGCGAAGACGGAGTCGCTCACCCGATGGAAGTGCGTGGGGGTGACGCCCCACTCGGTCCAGAGGATCTCCGGCTCGGGCCGCCCCGTGGTTTCGGCGAAGGCGCGTGTCATGGGCCGGAAGTCGAGGGGAGCGTTGCCGTAGGTGTGGGTGGAGACGAAGTCGACCGGCACGTCATGGGTTCGGCAGTGCTCCAGCAGGGCGCCCACCCAACCGGCGGCTGCGGAGGAGGGGCCACCGACCCTGATGCGCTCGTCGATGGCCTTGATCGCACGCACGGCCACCTCGTACAGCCGGTGGTAGTCGTCCTGGGTGCCGTTCCAGAAGACTTCGAGGTTGGCCTCGTTCCACACTTCGAACTCCCAGCCCGCCACTTCCTCCTTGCCGTAGCGCTCCTGGAGGTGGAGGACGAGGTCGCGACAGAGGTCTCCCCAGCGCTGCCAGTCGCGGGGGGTGGAGACCAGCGCACGGTAGTCGAAGACGGTGTACTCGGGGTCGGTGGCGAGTTCCTTGGGCATGAAGGAGAGCTCGACCACCGGCTTGAGCCCGGTGGCGAGGAAGCGGTCGTAGACCTCGTCCAGTCCGGAGAAGTCAAAGGAGCCGTCGGCCCGCACCGACACGGTTTCCGGGAGGAAGGTGCCGTGCGCTCGCACGCTGCGCACCCCGATCTCATCGCGGACGATGCCCAGCGCCTGGGCGTACTCCAGGGCGACGTCAGAGCCACCGGCACCCGGCTTGTCCCAGGCCAGCAGCGAGAAGTGTTCGGCACCGATCATGCGGTTCCACACACGGGGCAGTTCGCTGCTGGGTGCGGAGGCGTCGAGGGCCACGGTGACCGCGGCAGGTGTGGCGCCCTCCGCGCGGGCCCGACCGATGGCCGGCTCGGAGAGCTCGCCCGCACCGTTGTCGGACCAGGTGGCGACCTTGTAGTGGTAGGTCCGTCCCGGTGTGGCCAGGGTGTCGGCGTAGGGAGGGTGCGGCACAGCCAGTACATCGCCCCCGAGGTGGTCAAGTGGTGCGTAGGGGCCTTCGGCGCTGTCAGCACGGTGGACGAGGTAGCCGATCGCTCCTTCCACGGGCGTCCAGTGGAGGAGCACCAGTCCGGTTCCGCCTTGAGCGGTCAACCGTCCGGGGGCGGGCAACTCCCCCACCCCGGTGAGACGGGTGTCGCTGGGCTTGCCGATACGGGAATCCCAGTCGACATGAGCGGCAGACTTATCAGTCATAGCAGAACAAACCTCAGCATTTTGGGTATGGGGAAGTGGGCAGTGGTCGGCTCGGGTCGCACGATCGGGCGCTCCCCGAGTTCGACTGCGCGCCGAGCAGTGGAGGGGTCCCGTTTCATCGGGTGCTGCTTCCTGCCGCGGGTCCTACTTCAGACCGGCAGTGGCGATGCCCTGAGTGAAGTGCCGCTGCAACACGGCGAAGACCAGGAGGACCGGAAGGACCACCAGGAAGGAGCCGGCCATCAGAACACCGTTGGCGCCATTGGCCCGGTTGGGGTCCGTGGCGAAGGTCGCCAACGCCACGGGGAGGGTGTACTTGTCGGGGTCGTTCGTCGCGATCAGCGGCCAGACGAAGTTGTTCCACGACTGGAGGAAGGTGAGGATCGCCAGGGTGGCCAGGGCCGGCTTGACCAGCGGCATGACGATCCGCCAGAAGATGTACCACTCGCCGGCACCGTCCAGCCGAGCCGCTTCCAGCAGCTCGTCGGGGACGGACAACATGAACTGACGCATCAGGAAGACCCCGAAGGCACCCGCGGCGAAGGGCAGTACCAACCCCGCATAGGAGTCGATCAGTTGCATCTTGCTCATCAGCACGAAGAGCGGCAGCAGCATCAGATTGCCAGGAACCATCAGGGCACCGAGGACCAGCCCGAAGAGCTTGTTACGGCCGGCGAAGTTCAGCTTGGCCAGGGCATATCCGAGCATCGAACAGAACAGCAGATTGGAGAGCGTCACCAGGGCGGCGACGATCGTCGAGTTGAGGAAGTAGCGGGGCAGATCGAGCAGTTCCAACAGCTCGCGGAAGTTGGCGAGCGTCCACTCCGTGGGGATCCACACCGGCGGGCTGGCTGCGAGATCGGGCTTGGTCTTGAAGGCCGAGAGCACCATCCAGACGAAGGGCGCAGCCATGAGCACCAGGCCGAGCCCGAGCAACACATAGGCCGATGGCCTCTTCAGTCGTACGGCGCTCATGTCGTGTTGTCCTTCAGCAGACGGAGCTGGAGCACGGTGATGCCCATGATCGCGACGAACAGGACATACGCCATGGCGCTCGCGTAACCCATGTGGAAGAAGTTGAAGCCCTCGCGGTACATGTTGAGGGAGACGGTCAACGTGCTGTTGGAAGGGCCTCCGTTCGTCATCACGAACGGCTCCTCGAAGACATTGAGATAGCCGATGGTGGTGATCACGGTGGCGTACAGCAGGGTGGGGCGCAGCAAGGGGACAGTGATCAAGCGGAATTCGTTCCATGCGCCTGCGCCATCGAGCCTGGCAGCCTCACGGACCTCATGGGGAATCGCCTGGAGGCCGGCGATGAAAAGGACCATGACGGTGCCCAGGTTGCGCCAGATGGCCATCACGATCAAGGACGGCATGGCGAGTGTTTCCGATCCCAGGAAGTCCGGGGCCGTCATGCCCAACTCACTCGCAACTCCGGCTACCAGGCCATCCGCTGGATCGAGGACGAAGCGCCAGACCACGGCGATGGCGACGATGCTGGTGACCACGGGAGCGTAGAAGCCGATACGGAAGAAGGTGCGCAGTCGATCGATGCCGTTGTTCAGCAGCACGGCGATGACCAGGCCCGCGGCAATGGTCAGCGGCACACCGACGACCACGAAGTATGCGGTGTTGAACAGGGAGGTGAGGAACTTTTCGTCCTGGAAAAGCTTGGTGTAGTTCTCGAAGCCAATGAACTTGGCCGACAGCGGATCGGTGACATTGCGCAGACCGAAGTCGGTGAAGCTCATCACCAAGGTGGCCAGGATGGGAAGGGCCATGAAGACGGCGAACAGTACGAGAAAGGGGGTGGAGAACAACCACCCTGCCACATTCTGTACGCCGGCCCGACGTCTTTGAGGCCGTGCGCCGGACGGCGAAGGGTGAGCCGCCGCGCCCGCCTTCTCCGCCGGCGTTGTGGTGAGCGTGTCCATGGGACTACTCCACGAGGCCCGAGGTCGCGGACTGCATCTTCTTCGCGGCCTCTTCCGGGGACGCCTTTCCCTGGGTCACCGATTCGATCGCCTCGTCTATCTTGGCGCCGATCTCGGCCCACTGGGCAAGCGCTGGAATGGCCTTGGCGCTCTCCATCTGGGTCCGGAAGACCTTGAGGTTGGGGTCGCTTGCCAGCTTGCCCTCGCTCCACGCACCCTGATGAGCGGGCAGGTCGGTGGTGCGCTCGTACCAGTCGGCCTGCCCCTTGGCGTCCGTGAGGTGTTTGATGAACTCACGGGCAGCTGCCTTGTGCTTACTGTCCTTGGAGATCACCAGGTTGGAGCCGCCGGCGAAGGATGTGGACGAGGTGCCTGCGGGCATGGGGGCAGCTGCCCACTTGCCCTTCAGGCCGGGCTGGTTCTCGGCGATGTTGGTCGTCTGCCACGGCCCGGACATGAACATCGGCACGCTGTCGTTGCCGAAGTCCTTGATCACGTCATAGCCGGGCTGAACGCTCTTCTTCGCAAGGCCCTTGTCGAAGTAGCTGGCGTACTCCTTGAGGGACGTCACCGCCGCCTCGCTGTCCAGTGCGGGCTTGCCGTCCTTGATCAGTTCGCCACCCGCCGAATAGAAGAACGGCAGCCAGTTCTGCCAGGCGTCGAGGTTGTAGGGCTGGAGGGAGATCCCCCACTTGGTCCCCGCCTTGTCCTGGTAAGCGCTCGCGAGTTTCGACAACTCGGCCCAGTTGGCCGGAGGCTTGGCGACGCCGGCCTGCTGTGCCAGGTCGGTGCGGTAGTAGAGGACACGCGTGTCGACGTACCAGGGCACACCGTAGACCTCTCCGTCGACGACATTGCCCTCCCATGCGGCCGGGAAGAAGTCGTCCTTCTTGAACTCCTTGGTGTCCACCGGTTCCAATACGCCGAGTTCGGCGAACTCCCCCATGAAGGTGGAGCCCATCTGCGTCACGTCCGGCAGGTTGCCGGCCGCGGCGGCGGAGACCAGCTTCTGGTGGGCGACGTCCCAACCGATCGGTGTCACCTTGACCGTGACGTGGGGGTTGACCTTCTTGTAGGCGGCGGCGACTTCACCGAGTTTCTCGCCTTCGGTGCCCATGGCCCAGACGGTCAGCGTCTGCTTCTCGTCGGCTGCGAGTCCTGCACCGCCCGAACTCCCGCAAGCGGAGATTCCGAAGGTGGTCGCTACCGCCACCGCGATCGAGACGGTTCTGGCCGTGCGGTGCATGGGCGCTCCTCCTTGAGCCTGCCGGCACGCGTTGAGCCGGTGATGTATGCGCTGCCTGTAAGCGCATACATCACCCTGCGGCAGGCTCCGAGACATCCGCAAGAACCCTGGGGATCACGCTTCCATAACGGCGATGATCCGCGCCTACCCGATGTGGCGATCGCTAGACGTCCGATGTGCGGGAGAGGGCGCCGGCGGTTCGTGACGGCTGCCCCCTCGTGGGACGGCGGCGAGCCGCCCCCGTCGAGCGAGCGGGCACAGTCGACCGTCCACCCGTAGAGGGCACCGCACACCGAGCTCAAGACCGTGCCCGGGCCCGCCTGGCGAGCCCCATTTCCAGAGAGGTGCGCCGGCCCGCCCCGATGCGCCGATCCGGTCGGTCAAGCGCCGCCGGTTGCTGATGCGATGGGCCCTGAGTGACCACTCGGCGGGCTGGAGGACACAGCCCCCTCGCCCTCCCGACCTCCCGTGTGACCCGGTGTGACCTGGCCGTGAACGCGCCGATCCAACCGATCTCCGAAGCTCAACTATGGAGAGTTTTGCTCGATATTTCCCACACCCACAACGAAAAGCTTCAACCGAGTCTTCAAAGATACCGTTGAATCCATGGTTATCGACATCAAGGACATTGCCCAGCCCTTCGACGTATCCGCCGTCCTGGGGCTGCTCTCCACCCGGCCTCGCCTGCTCGCCCTCGGTGAGCCCACTCATGGCGAGGACGCCCTGCTCGACCTGCGCAACGACCTCTTTCGTCAACTCGTCGAAGAAGAGGGGTACCGAACAATCGCGATCGAGAGCGACTGCATGATGGGCCTGGTCGTGGACGAGTACATCACCGTGGGCACGGGCACCCTGGACGAGACGATGGAACACGGGTTCAGCCATGGCTGGGGCGCTTCATCGGCCAATCGTGAGCTCGTGCGCTGGATGCGCGCCTACAACGACGGCCGGCCCGCGTCCGACCAACTCCACTTCGTCGGCTTTGACGGCCCGTTGGAGACCACAGGTGCCGCGAGCCCACGCCAGGCCCTCACCGCACTTCACACCGAACTCTCCACCCGGGTGGATGCAGAGCTGCTTCCCTGCACTGGGGAGACGCTCGACCGCCTCCTCGGCAGCGACGACCGGTGGACCGATTCCGCCGCGATGATGGACCCGACCCGGTCCGTGGGACAGTCGGCCGAGGCCGGCCGACTACGGCTGCTCGCCGACGATCTGGCAGCGCTGGTCGACATGCAGACGCCGCATCTGGTCGCGTCGATCTCACAGGAGGATTGGGACCGGACGCGCCTGTACGCACGCACCGCGACCGGCCTCCTCCGCTACCACCACTGGATGGCCGACACCTCACCGGCCCGTCTGACCCGGCTGGTGGGTCTGCGGGACCAGATGATGGCCCACAACCTCCTCGCCGTCACAGAGCGGGGCCCTGCACTCGTCCACGCGCACAACTCGCATCTCCAGCGGCAGAAGAGCACGGTGTCGATGGGCGGAATGTTGCTGGAGTGGTGGAGCGCAGGTGCACTGGTGAGCGCCCGACTCGGTGCGGAGTACGCCTTCGTGGCCACGGCCCTCGGCACCATCCACCACCAAGGAGTGGGTACGCCTTCGCCGGACACCCTCGAAGGACTTCTGTACGCACTCCCGGAGGACCGCTGTCTCCTCAACGCCTCGCGACTCTCCACCGCCCTCGGTTCCGCGCTGCCCGCGCCCCGGGTATCCCCCTGGTTCGGCTATGCCCCGCTCAACCCGACGCACCTGGTCGGGAACGACGGCCTCGTGTTCGTCAAGGACGTCCCACAGAGGTAGGGCCACCAACAGCGCTGCCGCCGCTCCGGCCATGGATGTGGGGATGGTCGCCTGCCGCGCCCGAAGCCCACGGCAAGGCTCAGGGTCGATGCTCCTGGGCGGCGCAGCCGCAGCTGGTCCGGCGGGTCATCGAAACCGGCAGCATCAGTGAGACGGGCGCGCGGCTGCGGTCACGCAACCGCTTCACCAGGAGGTCCACCGCCTCCTCCCCCAACTGCCGCATGGGCTGCCGTACGGTCGTCAGCGACGGCCGTACGATCCGTCCGAGGGCGATGCCGTCGAAGCCGACCACGGCGATGTCCTCGGGTACCCGCACCCCTCGTTCCTCCAACGCGTGCAGGGCGCCCACCGCCATCTGGTCATTGGCGAACAGCATCGCCTGCGGTGGTTCCCCTTCCCGATCGAGCAGTGTCTCAGCGGCCCGTGCCCCTTCGGCCTGGGTCATCATCACCGCCCGTACGGCCGGTTCGTCCGACGCCGGCAGTCCCGCTTCCCGACAGGCGGCGCGAAACCCGTCGAACCTGGCCTCGGCGTCCGGCGAGTCCTCCTCACCCGCGACGAAGGCGAGGCGACGCAGTCCGTGGTCCTCGATCAAATGGCGGGTCAGCTCGTGTTCCCCGTCGAAGTTGGCCACCTCGATGTGATCGAGGTGGTCGATCTCTCGCGGACCGGCCAGCATCACGACCGGCAGTCTCCGCGAGATCACCTCCAGGTCTTCGGTGGGTACGGTCTTGGCCAGGACGGCGAAACCGTCCACCCTGCCGGCGACCTGCTCCACGAGGCTCTGCGGGCCGCCCTTCAGCGAAGCGGCGATCAACAGGGCGTAGCCGTTGCGTCGGGCCGCTCGTTCCATGCCCCGGATGATCTGATCGGAGTAGAGCATGACGGCGGAGTCGTCCTCGTCCGCTCCGTCTGCTTCGGCGTCCGGGTCGGCGTAGTCGGGAAAGCACAGTCCGAGCACGCCGGTGGTGCGGCTGGCGAGCCCGCGTGCGTTCCCGCTCGGCACGTATCCGAGTTCCTTGGCGGCTTCGAGCACCCTGTCCCGCGTGGGCGGGCGCACCGAGTCGGGGTTGCGGTACACGCGCGAGACGGTCGCGATGGAGACTCCCGACCGTTCGGCGACGTCGTACACAGTGGGAGCGCTCAAGCGTCCGCCCGTCCCCTCTTGGACCGGTGACCGCAGTCCCGTGACCGTTCGTCGAAATACTCTGAAAGCGCATTCACCCTAGGTCGGCTCCCCTACCGTGAGCAAGGCCGGCCTCGCCGTGGTCAGCGATGGGGCATCCGTCCGGGCATCCGCTTCGGGCCAGAGCAGATCATCCTGACGCACCTTTCGGCCATCGCAAAGACCCCCGTGGAAGACCGTCGACGATTTCACCCGGAAAAGACTTCCCTTCAGTCGTGATACCAGTGATACCGTCGATATCATGACCGAGCCGAGGGCCATGAGCCTGCGCTTTCCCGATCCAGAACAGCGCGCCACGATCGCCGCCGCCGCCAAGGCCGCGGGAGTCAGCATGCAGGAGTACATCCTCTCGGCCGCCTATGAACGGGCCACCGCCGTGGAAGCCACCTTCCTCGACCACTTCAAGGCGTCCGTTTCCCGCAGTCACGAGGCATTCGCGGCCGAGGCAGGCAGTGATGACGCCGTCGGCCGACGCCCGTCCCGGCACGACGTCGAACGGGGCGAGCAGGACCACGCCGCGTGACCGATCCCGAGGACGACGAGCCCGAGGCACATCGCATCGACGTCTCGTTCCTGCTGCACGCGGCCGAACTCCTCCCCGGCGACCCCCAGGTCGATGACTACGGCCCCCTGTATGCAGCGGTGGGGCGGGTGTACGCACGGGCGATGGATCGTGACATCTACGGTTCACCCCATCTGAAGGCGGCGGCACTCCTCCAGACCCTGGCCAAGCTCCCCTGCCTGGAACACTCCAACGAGGCCTTCGCCTGGCACAGCACCGAGGCGTTCCTCGCCCTGGGCGGCCATGTACTCGGATACACGCCGAAGGCTGCGGTCGCGCTAGTCCAGGAGGCCGCGTCCGGCGCCCTCGACGTGTCCCGCATCAACCGCCAACTCCATGCGTGGACGGTGGCCTGAACTTCGGCGACGGGGCGGCACCGGGCCGGTGACCCTTCCTTTGGCGATCCCCGGCATCAACGACCCACTCCCCCTTCGCCGCTCGCATTCACTCGAATCGACACCCGTGCGCGCGCACCCGACCGGAAGGTTCGATCGGGCATCGGGAGGCGGCAGCTGAGGATGCATCGGCACGGGCGTCCGCCAACGACGGATCGACTGCCGTACGGAGTACGTACTCCTGCGCGAAAACGTCTGGACAAAGCACGAACACGATCCTTAGCCTGTGCCCGTGTCCAGCCCCGAGGCATCAAGACTGTCGCCACCGGTCGTCCGGTCGCTTCCCGCACTGTCGTACTGACACTCTCCCCGCCTCAGACAACACCCGAGGCGTTCGTCGGAGTGTGTCTCGACACGCATCCGGGTGCTGCCCGCGACCCACCGCTGCCCTCTTCGATTCCATCGTGGCTGTGGAGTTTCGCTGTGCCTCCTCTTCTGTACGTGCTCGGGCTGGCCGTCTTCGCCCAGGGGACGTCCGAGTTCATGTTGTCCGGACTGCTTCCGGACATCGCCCGTGATCTGGATGTCTCCATTCCGGCAGCCGGATTTCTGACCTCGGCCTTCGCCGTAGGAATGGTCATCGGCGCACCGCTGATGGCGATGGCGAGCATGCGCTGGTCCCGTCGACGCGCGCTGCTGGCCTTCCTCCTGACGTTCCTCGTCGTCCATGTCGTGGGCGCGCTCACCACCACCTACGCGGTGCTCCTCGCGACCCGGATCGTGGCGGCACTCGCAAATGCCGGGTTCCTCGCGGTGGCCCTCGCCACCGCGACCGCTCTCGTACCCGCCGGTGCGAGGGGCCGCGCGACCTCGATCCTGGTCGGCGGGATCACCCTGGCCTGCGTTGCGGGTGTGCCGGGTGGGGCCCTGTTGGGCCAGTTGTGGGGTTGGCGTTCGGCGTTCTGGGCCGTGGCGCTGCTGTCCGTTCCCGCAGTCTTCGCCATCCTCAAGACAGTTCCGAACGCCGAGCCGAACTCCGGGCCGTCCGCCGCACCCCGTGGTGTGCGACGGGAACTGCTCGCACTCAAGGAACCCCGACTGCTCATCACCCTGTCGGTGGGCGCCCTGATCAACGGTGCGACGTTCTGCGCCTTCACCTATCTCGCTCCGCTCGTCATCGACGTCACGGCCGTGGGTGCCGGGTGGGTGCCTGCCGTACTGGCGCTGTTCGGTCTGGGCTCGTTCCTCGGAGTGACGGTCGCCGGCCGGATCTCCGACGTACGGCCGTGGCAACTGCTCTCCGTCGGCACGGTCGCGCTGTGCATCGGCTGGGCGGTGTTCGCCCTGTGGGCGCACTCCCTCGTGGTGGCCCTCGGGCTGGTGTTCCTCCAGGGCGCGCTGTCGTTCTCCGTCGGATCGACGATGATCGCCCAGATGCTCGCCGCGGCACCGGCGGCACCGACTCTGTCGGGGGCCTATGCAACGGCCGCGTTCAATGTGGGGGCCGCCATCGGACCGTGGATCGGCGGGGTCGCCATCGCCACTGGTGGAAGCTATCGCTCGCCGCTGTGGGTGAGTGCCCTGCTGGTGGTGCTCGCGCTCATCACCGGCGGAGCGGCAGCGGCGCTGAACCTGCGCGGGGCGGAATCACCCCGCCCCGGGCGGCAGGACTCTCCGTACACTGGTGAGATGCACCAGCGACATTGATCCTCGGCTGAGGATCACTCGGCGCGGCGCGCGCCGGAGTCGGGGCGCGCCGCGCATGAGTGCTGCCCGTCGCCCGAAGTGGGCCGACGGCTGGGAACGGCGGAAGGATGCCGGGGGCCTCCCCTCGGGGCGAGTGGACCTTGCCATCGCCCGTTACCAGCCGAAGGAATGCCTCCCATGCCGCTTTCTCGTGCGCGGGTGCACCCACGCACTTCCGTACCCGTCGGGGTACGCCGTCTTGAGCGCAGGCTGCTCGCCTATGCCGGTCTGGACGATCTCATTCTGTTGTATCCGGTCTATGCGGTGCTCTTCACCGACCACGGGTTGAACACTGCCGAGATCTCATCGTTGTTCATCATCACTTCCCTGACGGGTCTCCTGGTGGAGGTGCCGTCAGGGGTGTGGGCGGACACCGTGTCCCGACGTCGCATGTTGGTCGTCGGTCCCCTGCTGTCATCGGTGGGTTTCGCGTTGTGGGTCCTGCTGCCCGGGTACGGCTCGTTCGCACTGGGGATGGTCCTCTGGGCCGGTGGTGGGGCCCTGCGTTCGGGATCGATGGAGGCGCTGGCCTACGAGGAGTTGGAGCGACTCGGCGCTGCGCACCGGTATGTGCGCCTGATGGGTCGGGCAGCTGCCGCCAGCACGACGGCCACGGCCCTTGCGACCGCCGCTGCAGCTCCGCTGTTCGCCTGGAGCGGCTACTCGGCGTTGGGTGCTGCCAGCGTCCTGGCCTGCGTGGTGTGCTCCTCGGTGGCGTTGACCCTGCCCGAACACCGCAGCGATGCCGATGCGGTACGGGTGGAAGGGGGGCGCGCTGCCGAGCCCCGATCGGCCCTGTCGATGCTCAGGGGTGGCTTGTCCGAAGTCCGAGCAGGTCGAGGAGTACGGTACGCCCTGCTCATGTCCGTACTGTTGACCTCCGTCTGGGGTGCGCTGGAGGAGTACGTTCCGTTGCTCGCCGCCGAGGTGGGTGCAGCGACCCGTGACATTCCGTGGTTCGTCCTGGTGGTTTGGATCGGAGTGACGCTCGGCGGTCTGCTGTCGGAGCGGGCGGAGCGGTTGCCGAACCGGGCCCTGGGCGGGCTCCTGGCACTGGCCGCCGTGCTGTTGGCGGTGGGTGCGCTCACCGGCTCGCTGTGGGGTTTCATCGCGCTCGCCATTGCCTTTCTGGTGTTCCAGTTGGCCGATGTGGTGGCCGATGCCCGCCTCCAGGGCGCCATCACGGGTCCGAGCAGGGCGACCGTGACCTCGTTGGCCGGTTGGGGGACCAGTCTCACCACGCTGGTCGTGTACGGGGTGTACGGGACGGCGTCGGGGCAGATGGCCCACGGCCCGTTGTTCGCCTTCTTCGCCGTCCCGTATCTGGCGGTGTCCGCAATGCTGGCCAGGGGTGTGGTGCGGAGGGGCGTTTGACGGCGAGGCTCCGGATCGACATCGCCGACGAACCTGTCGTCGGCGATGACGCGCCCCGGGCTCCCGGCACGACCAGGGGATGTCGGACGCCCCGGGCTCGTCCGGCGGCAGCGAGGCGCACCTCGCGGCTCCGATCCTCCGGTTTGCCACCCCGAGCAGACGGCTATCCGAGCAGCGGCAGCAGTTGCTCTTCCTCGTAGGTCAGGTGGTCTTCCAACTCCCGCGTCAAACGCTCGACCTCGGCGAGGAGGACGCGAGGCTCCGAGTCGTCGGCAGCGACGACCCGTTGGAGTTCGTCGACGAGTACGGCGATCTTCTGGTGTTCCCGGCCGAGGCGTTCCAGCACGGGAGCTGCTTCCGGGTGGCGTCGGGCGAGGACCGGAAACATCATCGTGTCCTCCCCGGTGTGGTGGTTGTGCAGCCCCTGACACATCGCCAGACAGTTGATCCTCAGTTGCACACCGACCCTGGGACCCGAGGTCCCGATCTCCCTCCGGATCAGGGCGAGTTCACGGCGGAAGCCGTCGTGGATCAGTTTGATCGCCTCTCCCGGTGAGGAAGCGGCGATGTTGGGCGGGCCGGCGGGGATCTCCTGGAGCGCCACGACGGGAATGACCCGTTCGGTCTTCGCTTGGTACTCAGCCCATCCGCCGTCGGACTCCACCGCCCGGGCGAAGGCCGCGTCGCGTTCGGAGCCGACCAATGCCGTGGCCTGGGCTTCGTAGGTGAAGACCCCGGCCTCCACGGTGACACGGGGGTTGGCCAGGAGGTTGTGGTACCAGGCGGGATGTCGGGGTGCGCCCGCTGCGGAGGCGATGACGAGGACGCGGTCATCGCCATCGGGCAGATAGGCGAGGGGGGTGGTGTGACCGGCACCCGAGCGGGCTCCGGTCGTGGTGAGGAGGAGCAGTCTCGCCCCCTCGAACGGGCCGCCGACCACACCGCCCCGGGCCCGGAACTCTTCGATGATCTGTTGGTTGAAATCGTTCGGCATGCTCTGCTTTCTCGTTTTCCTCTGCGCGGCCGACCGGCCCGCGAGGACGCGTGTGGACATGTCGGAGAAGCCGTCGGCAATGGACGGCGGAATCGGTACGGTGATGCTCGCGCCGGAGGATGGGCGCAAGCGGCAGATTTCAACTCGACAGCGCAATGCGCTGGAGGTGTGAAAGCAAAAGGCGGGGCTCTCGCCCGCCTCGGATTCACTCCGAGGCCGGGAACCCAACTCGCTTCTGGCACAAGGCCGACCCGGCAGTCACATCGCGCATCCTATGCAGGCTGCGACGCATGAGGCAATGTGCTCGGGCCGGTGAGCCCAGGTGACCGCGGCCGTGGACGGAGACGTACTTCTCGAAGACTGCGGCAAAGGGGTCAGCGGCGCGGTAGCGGTTCCGGTCGCCCGTCAGGGGGTGGGGGACGGCGGCCCTTGTGCAACGGACCAGTCGTCGGCGCCGCCTCCTCGCCACTG
Organism: Streptomyces sp. NPDC005963; assembly: GCF_040638655.1. Taxonomy (NCBI): domain Bacteria; kingdom Bacillati; phylum Actinomycetota; class Actinomycetes; order Kitasatosporales; family Streptomycetaceae; genus Streptomyces; species Streptomyces sp. NPDC005963. The sequence goes on from NZ_JBEXVD010000014.1 coordinate 22,956, forward strand.
GATCAGATCCGAGTTCACGAGGTCGATCGTCTCGGCGGTCGGGTCCAGCTCGGCGCGGAGCAGCTCGGCGAGCTCCCCGCGGCCGTACACGAATCCCACGATCCGACCGTTCACCGTCACCCGGCGACCACCGCTCGGCGAGGGTGGCTGCACGATGACGGGTGGGTGCCGGGCCATGGTTCCAGCGTGCATCGAGACCGGTGGGGGCGCATCCCGAAATCCCTTGGGGCAACCGGTCACGGGCGGGAACCGCACCCGTGGGCAATGGTGTCTGCACTGGGGAGAGCGGGTGAGTTGCCGTGCGGCAGCCCGGGCCGGTCACTGCGCGCCCGTCGAAGGGCGGCGCGGGGCACCGGCCGTGGCGGCAAGGGGGACGGGATGAGCACGTGGTCGGTTCCGGGGTATACGGATGTCCGAGAGCTGGGCTCCGGTGCGAGCGGACGGGTCGTACAGGCGGTCCATGAAACCACCGGGACACCTGTGGCGATCAAGTACCTCAGTGAACGTCTGAGGTCGAACCCGAGCTTCGTCCAGGGCTTCCGTGCCGAAGCCCGACTGCTCGGTGGGCTTGACTCGCCGCACGTCGTCCGACTGTACGAGTACGTGGAGTCACCACTCGGCGCCGCCATTGTGATGGAGCTGGTCGATGGCATCGCGCTGCGCGCCCTGCTGCGCAACGAGGGTGCGACCACCGGTCCCGAAGCCGCGCTGGTGGTGCTGAAGGGCTCCCTCCTGGGGCTGGCCGCAGCACACCGGACGGGCGTGGTCCACCGTGACTACAAGCCGGACAATGTCCTCGTCGCCGCGGACGGCTCGTCCAAGCTGGTCGACTTCGGCATCGCCGTGGACCACGGTTCGACGGTCGAGGTGGCCGGCACCCCGGCGTACATGGCCCCGGAACAGTGGCAGGGCGAGCCTGCCTCACCCGCGGGTGACGTCTACGCGGCGACGGCGACCTTCTACGAGTGCCTGACCGGGCACAAGCCCTACTCGGGGCAGAACTTCGCGGAACTCGCCCTGCAGCACATCGACGCACCGGTACCGGACGAGGATGCGCCGGAGGCCGTGCGTCCGCTGATCCGGCGGGGGCTGGCCAAGTCGCCCGAGGACCGTCCGGCGAACGCAGCCGTGTTCGTAGCGGAGTTGGAGTCGATCGCACAGGCCGCCTACGGGCCCCATTGGGAGGAGCGCGGGCAGCGCAAGCTCGCCGCCCTCGCCGCGCTGCTGCCCCTCCTCTTCCCCTCGGCCGCCGGTGGAGCCGAAGGCACCACGGAACTGGCCACCACGGCGATTCGCCAACCGGATCCGGCGGCGGGCGGCGGCGGGCCGGACCACGGCGGTGGAATCGGCTCAGGGCTCCGGGGGGCGCTGCCCAGCGCGGTGGCTCTCGCGGTGGCCCTGGCCGTCCTCGTGGGGCTGCTCGCCCTGGCCGTCGTACGGGAGTCCGCCGGGAGCGACCCCGCACGGGTGAGCGCACAGAGCGTCGCCACCACCAGTGCCTCCCCGCAACCGCCGTCTGCGGCACCGACCTCCGAAGCGGAGGGTTCCGATCCGCCCGAGCCCTCTTCCTCATCGCCGGACGATCCCTCATTGCCGGGCGACCCCTCGGCGCTGCCGACGCCCTCCCCGTCGCCGAGCGTCCCGCCCGAGCCTTCCGCGTCCGACACGGTCACTCCCTCGACCTCGCCGTCCTCTTCCGAGCCCGTGGTGTCGCCCTCGGCCAGCCAGCCGCCGAGCAGCCGACCGAGCCCCTCGGCATCGGCCGCTCCGCCGGTTCGGGTCCGCTCGGTTTCCGTCGACGCCTTCCAGCAGCGGCGGCGCGCGCCCGTCGCAGATGCGGCCGTCAGCGTGGTGACCGACGGGACGGGCCCGGTCACCGTCGTCGTCACCTGGTACACCAGTGATGCTCCCGGCGACCTCGGGATCGCCGAGGGGTCGGAGAGCTTCACCCTGAGCGGCGCCCGGGAGTACGGCCTCACCCCCAGCCATGACTTTCAGGGGGCGGGCTGCTATCTGGGCGTCCGTGCCACGACACAGCCGAATGCCAGCGGTGGGGAGTCCACCCGCCAGATCACCCGGGGGTGCGCCCTCCAATGAACGAGCCACCGCTTCCGTACCGTCGGGAGTCCCACGGTGAAGGCGACCCGGCCGCCCCACACGATCTCGGGGACGACTACAGCGCGACCGCTCTGGGCAGCCACTGGTTCGAGGGATCGCGCGCCGGGCAGGGGGTCGACCGTCCCACACTGGTGCAGCCGCTTCCCTGGGGTGCCGTACTGCCGGATCGGGTGGAAGGCGAAGTGCTTCGGTTCGGGCCGGGTGTGACCGCAGCGCCCCGGATCACCCCTGCCCTCTCCAGCGCCGCCGCGGTATGGCACGGCACGCACCCCCTTGCCCTCCAGGACTCCAACCCTCCGGGAGTGCGCGGGCGCGGCCGTGCGCGAGGGCTGCGCCGCTACGCCCTGGCTGCTTCCGTGTTGGCCCTCGTCCTGTCGTTCCTCGCCTGGCAGCGCTACGGCGGCTCCCTCACGGTGCAGGGTGTGACGGTCAGCCCGAGCTCGGCTGCCATCGGCTGTGACAGTGCGGCGGACCTGATCGCGGTGGTGAAGACGAACGGACGCCCCGGAACACTCGTCTACCGCTGGGTGCGCAGCGACGGAACGCGTTCCGGGCGGCTGACGGAGACCATGGCCCGTGGGCAGAAGACGGCTCGGCTGCATCTGCTCTGGACGTTCCACGGCACGGGCGCGTACCGCGCGAGCGCCGAACTCCAGATCGTCTCCCCTTCGACCGAACGCGCGCGCGGCCGGTTCAGTTATGCGTGTGCAAGCTAGCGCCCCGAGCCCCTCAGCGGTTCTCAGCGGTTCTCAGCGGTTCTCAGCGGTTCTCAGCGGTTCTCAGCGGTGCGCCGAACGCTCATGATTCCCTCGAACGCCGGGCAAATGGATCACGATGAGGACCAGGGCCGCCATCATGACATTGCGGCCGGCGGGCTCCAGTCCGTTCCACTGGGACGACTGCCACATTTGGAACCACTCACCCCCGATGGCGATGAATCCGAGCCCGAAGAGGAGCAGCGTCATCATCAGACCGAAGGTGGTCGTCTTCCTCGCGCGCCGGAAATCGCCTCGCCTCAGGCTTTTCGTCCAGAGCCAGGTAGCCGCCGCGAGGACGAGGGCGGCCATCACCTCCCAGACGATGATCGCAACATAGGCGATATCACTGATGGTTCGGGATTCGATAGCGCGCCACATCACATCTTCGTCTTTGAACGTGGTGTCCATCGCCAGGACATGGCGGACGAATTGTCGATTGGTGTCGAAATCAGAGATGTTTCCCCACGCCACCAGGGTCATATAGACCGCAATCGTCGCGGTGAGGGCGGTCGCCGCTCCCGGCAATGTCCCCAATGAGAGAATTCGCCCGTACCAAACGCCCCCTCGGCGCTCAACCGCTGCCATGCTCTTCCCCTGCCCCATGCATTCGGCGACCATTTCCCTTTCCATCGTGGCACGTTTCTCGATGAACTCCGCAGCATGGCGAAATGGCGCCAATCAAGCGACGCTTTCTGGCCGTTGAGTCCGACTGGCGCGACCGGGAGCGGTCGCGAAGGAGCCCATCTCGTCCCCTTGACGATAAGCGGCTCGACCGCTATCGTCAGATAGACGAAAAAGGGGGCAGGTATGGCCGACATCGTCCGGCGATTCGGTTGGCGCCATCTTCGCTCGGCGCCCACCGCACACATTCGCCACCACAAGCGGGGGCAACTCGTCCACGACGGTACGGGATTGAGCTTCTGGTTCCGCGCGTTGACCGCCGCCCTGTGCGAGGTCCCGGTCGACGACCGGGAGGAGTCCATGGTCTTCCACGCCAGGACCTCGGACTTCCAGGACGTGACCGTGCAGGCGACGGTCACCTATCGCATCGCCGATCCGGCTGTTGCAGCCGAGCGCATCGATTTCTCGATCGATCCGGACACCGGGGCATGGCGCGGCGCACCGCTCCCGCAGATCTCCACCCTGTTGACCGAGACCGCCCAACAGCACGCGCTCGACGTGCTGGCCCGTACGCCCCTGGCCGCTGCGCTGGTCGACGGGGTCTCGGCGGTGCGGGAGCGGATCGCCGGCGGGCTGGGGGACGAGCCCCGGCTCTCGGCCACCGGCATCGCGCTCGTCGCCGTTCGGGTGGTCGCGATCCGACCGGAACCGGAGGTGGAACGGGCCCTGCGCACACCTGCGCGTGAACAGATCCAACAGGATGCGGACCGGGCGACCTACGAGCGACGCGCCATGGCCGTCCAGCGTGAACGTGCGATCGCCGAGAACGAGTTGGCGAGCAAGATCGAGCTGGCGCGGCAGGAGGAGCTGCTGGTCGAGCAGCGCGGCACCAACGCCCGCCGCGAAGCGGAGGAGAAGGCCGCTGCCGACGGAGTGCGTACGGAGGCGGAGGCCCTGCGTACCGTGCGGCTCGCGACAGCGCAGGCGGAGGCGGCGCGCGCGGCGGGGGAAGCCCGCGCCGAGGCCCAGTCCGCCTGGCTGCGCATCCACTCCGAGGTGGACACGGCGACCCTGCACGCCCTCACCGGCTCACGCCTCGCGGAGAACCTACCGCGCATCGACAGTCTCACCGTCTCGCCCGACGTCCTCACCGGACTGCTCGCCAAATTGGGCGCCGGCGGAACCGCACCCGATCTCCCGGCCCCTGGGGATCGGCGATGAGCCTGGCCCCTCGGGCCGTGATCGTCCACCGGACCAGCGAGTACGAGGAGTTGCTCGCGCGCCACGGCACCCATGGTCAGGCCGAGTTCTTCCTCTCGTCGCGCGGCCGGGGCATCGACGACGTGGTCGAACGACATCGAAGGAAGCAACGTTCCCTCAGCGAGGTCGAGGCCGCCATTCCGTTGAACTGGCGCCAGACCCGGCTGGAGCGGGCGGACCTGGACCGTTTCCTCTTCGGCCCGGAGGACGTGGTCGTGGTGGTGGGGGCGGACGGACTGGTGGCCAACACGGCGAAGTACCTGTCCGAGCAACCGGTGGTGGGCATCGACACCGAGCCGGGCCGGGGCATCGGGACCCTGGTGCGCCACCGTCCGCGGGACACGGCCCGGCTGCTGTCGGCAGCCGCGACCGGCAGCCGGGGCATCGACGAACTCACCATGGTGGAGGCGGTGGTCGACAACGGTGAGCGACTGTGCGCCCTCAACGAGATCTACTTCGGCAGTCCGGGCCATCAGAGCGCTCGCTACCACCTCACCCCCTCCGCGACCACTTCGGAAACGCAGGCGTCGTCGGGGGTGCTCGTGGGAACGGGCACCGGTTCGACGGGCTGGCTGCGCTCGCTCTGGCAGGAGCGCAGCAGCGCGCTGGCGCTCCCCGCTCCAGCCGACCCCCGGCTGCTGTGGTTCGTGCGTGAGGCTTGGCCGTCCCCCACCACCGGCACCCAGTGGGTCGAAGGAGCGTTGGTCGGCGGAGAGGAGCTTCGACTCACCGTGGAGTCCGACCGTCTGGTCGCGTTCGGGGACGGCATCGAGAGCGATGCACTGGAACTGACGTGGGGCCAGACCGTGCGGGTGGGCATTGCACCGAGACGGTTGCGGCTGGTGTGAGGGCAGTGGCTCGACCTGCGCCGAACGCCGGATGGCGGTCTGCCCGAAAGTGGTGGACGCATGGAGAACCAGTCAAAGCGCTAAGGGGACTCTGCGCGACAAAGAGCCCACTTCGCCGTGGATCGTCAAACACCGATGAGCGTCTTTCACGCGGGACCCCCGACGGTGCAGGGCCCTATTGCGCCATGGAGCGCGGCGCAGGGCCGACCGCCGAGAGGAACGCGGGTGGGACGCGCAGGCCGATGGTGTGGGCGGGCCCCACCGGTCGCGAACCTTCGAAGCACACCAAACACTCGCCCGTGGGCCTCGGTGACCGCTCCTGCGCCTTCGACCACCCGGTGAGCTGGCGGGCTCTTGAGCTCCCCCTTGCCGGGACCAGAGGAAACTCCGCCCTGCAGGAGACGCCCTGGGCAGATCGCCGCGCAATTGCTCGTACGCCAGCGAAAAGGGCGAGTTCTCCCCCACCCGCGGCCGGTGCGACCCACCCTTTCCGTACTCGTTCTTCCGTGGTGGATGCAGCGATCCTGCCAGTCCGGCCGAACGCGACCTATCACGTGATGGCCGTCCGAAAGGCGAACTTGCCCCACCGCTCCCGGTGAGCCGAGGATCACCCTCACGTCGATTGACAGGCTCATGACCGAACCTGGTCCGAGTGCCCGTCGATCGCACTGCCCAGGGCCCGACCTCCCACCGGGCCCTTCGATCTCCATCGGAGGTTGCAGTGAAACTGAAGCGTCTCTTACCGCTGGGCTCGTTCACCGGACGCGCCCGTACGCTCGCGGTCGCGGCCAGCCTGGTCACGATCACCGCACTGGCCGCCCCCAGCGCGATCGCCGAACCGAGCGACGCACGGGCCAGCACGGCCCGCCTCGCGCAGGCCAGTGACGCCGTTCTCGAAGCAGATGTGGCAGGCACGGCCTGGTACACCGACCGAACGAGCGGCAAGATCGTCGTCACCGCCGACCAACGCGTTACGGCAGGACAGCTGACCCAGATCAAGAAGGCCGCCGGGGCCGGCGTCCTGGAGATCAAACGGACGGCGGGCACCTTCAACAGACTGATAGCCGGCGGCGAAGCCATCTACTCGACCGGCGCCCGGTGTTCCCTCGGCTTCAACGCGGTCCGCGGCGGAATCTACTACGCCCTCACCGCGGGACACTGCACCAACGGCCGGAGCACCTGGTACACCAATCCCGCCAGCACCGTACTGCTGGGCACCACCGTGGCATCCAGCTTCCCCGTCGACGACTACGGCATCATCCAGCACGCCAACCGCGCAGCCGCCGACGGCCGCGTCTATCTGTACAACGGCACCTACCGGGACATCATCAATGCGGGCAACCCGGCCGTCGGACAGTTCGTGGAGCGCACCGGCTCCACCACGGGCTACCGCAACGGCCGCGTGACCGGCCTCAACGCCACGGTGAACTACGGCGGCGGCCAGCTGGTCTACGGCCTCATCCAGACCAACGTCTGCGCCCAGCCCGGTGACAGCGGCGGCCCGCTGTTCTCCGGTAACACGGCACACGGCCTGCTCTCCGGCGGCAGCGGCAACTGCACCGTCGGAGGGACCACCTTCTACCAGCCCGTCACCGAGCCCCTCGGCCTGTACGGACTGAGTGTGTTCTAACGCACCGAGCACCCCCGGTGGCCCCCGTCCTTGAGCGACGGGGGCCACCGGGCCGTTCCTTCTCGCGGTCCGGGCAGCGGGGCGGGGGCCGTCGCTGTCGCCCGGGCCACGCCGTCGCCTAAAGTGAAGGTCACCAACGGACCGCGGCGGGAGGGGAAGGCGATGGGCTCACGCACCCGAATCCTCGTCGCGGCGGCGCTGACGTCGATCCTGCTCGCCGTCTGGGGGACCTTCTCGGCCCTGGTCGGCGCACCCACGACCGGTGTCACCACCGCACACGCGGCCCCCGCGGGGCCCTTCGTGCCCGTCCGTGCTGACACGTCCCCGCGGACTGGTGCACACCAGCAGGAGTCACGCACCGAGGTGCGCCGCCTGTCGCACACCGCCGTCGAGCAGGCCGTGGCGGTCGACACCGGCGCCCGTCTGCTCCTCGCGCCACCCGTCCCGGTGGGACCGGTCACCTTCGACTTCCCGCGCCCCTCGGTCAGCGACGCTTCCGTCGGACCGCGTCAGGAGCGTGCGCCTCCCGGCTCGCCCTACAGCCCGCGTCACACCCGCGCACCACCCTCCACATCGAGCAGCTGACGTCCTTCAGCACCTGCCTTCCCCTCCGCACGGCCCGTGCCGGAGTGCCCGAGCAGGTGCTCCTTGACCTTTCCGCTGTCCGCAGACGCCCCTCGGCGCTCTGCGCGCTGCCCGTGGAGTCCTCATGTCTCGTCGCGCCACGCTCTGGCGCGCCCTTCTGGCGCTCGCCCTTATCGCCCTGTCGGTCGGTGTGGCCCTGACCAACCCGCCCCGCCTCGGACTCGACCTACGAGGTGGCACCCGCATCGTCCTGGAAACCCGGGACTCCCCCACCGTCAAGGCCGACGCCGCAGCGACCGACCGGGCGCTGGAGGTGCTCCGGCAACGGGTCGACGCCCTCGGAGTGTCGGAACCGTCGCTGGCGCGCTCGGGCGATCAACGGATCGTCGTCGAACTGCCCGGGGTGCGTGACCCCCGTCAAGCCGCCGAGGTCATCGGCCGCACCGCACAGCTCACCTTCCACCCCGTACAGGAAATGACGTCGGGACCGAAGAGCGGACCCGCTGCGGACGGGTCGCGCGTGCTACCCGACCCGGACGCACCGGGGAGCTTCCTACGGCTGGCACCGCCCGGGCTGACGGGCGAGGGGGTCAAGGACGCGTCCGCCGTCCTGGACACCCAGTCCGGTCGCGGCTGGACCGTCGACCTCTCCTTCCGCGGCGGCGGCAAGGAATGGGCCCGGATGACGGGCGAGGCCGCCTGTGCCGCACCGGGGGATCCGGCACGGCAGGTCGCGATCGTTCTGGACGACGCGATCGTGTCCGCTCCGGGCATGGAGCAGTCCGTCCCATGCGGAGCGGGCATCAGCGGGGGCAACGCCCAGATCACCGGCAACTTCAGCGCGGCGGAAGCCCGTGACCTGGCTGCCCTGGTCAAGGGGGGCGCGCTCCCTGTTCCGGTGACGACGATCGAGCAGAGCGTCGTCGGGCCCACGCTCGGCAAGGAAGCCATCCAGGCGAGCGCACTCGCCGCCGTGATCGGTCTGATCTGTACCGGAGTGTTCATCATCGCCGTGTACCGGCTGGTCGGACTGCTCGCCACGATCGCACTCGCCCTGTACGGCCTGATGTCGTACGCGGCCGTCGTCGCCCTCGGCGCCACGCTGACCCTGCCCGGACTTGCCGGATTCGTGCTGGCGATCGGCATCGCCGTCGATGCGAACGTGTTGGTCTTCGAACGTGCCCGGGAGGAGTACCTACGCGCCCCGGACCGGACGGCGGATCTACGACGCCCCTTGCGCATCGGCTTCGAGAAGGCGTGGAGCGCCGTCGCCGACTCCCATGTGACGACCCTGCTCGCCGCCGGCCTGCTGTTCGTCTTCGCCATCGGACCGGTCAAGGGCTTCGGAGTGACGCTCGCGATCGGTGTGGTGGTGTCGCTGGTGTCGGCGATGCTGATCACCCGACTGCTCGCCGAATGGGCACTGCGTCGGGGCTGGGTGCGCAAGCGCCCCGCGTTCACCGGTCTCACCCTGACCGGACGCGTACGGGCCGCCCTGGCGAAACGCCCCCCACGGCTGATGCGCAACCGACGCCGTTGGCTCGGCGGCTGCGCCGCGCTGCTGCTGTTCGCCCTCGGAGGCATCGGAGTGCGGGGTCTGGAGTTCGGCGTCGAGTTCACGGGCGGGCGGCAGATCCAGTACGCGGCCGAACGCCCGGTCGACGCGGACACCGCCCGGCAGGCCGTGGCGGACGCGGGATTCCCGCGGGCCGTGGTCCAGGCGACGGGCGAGCAGTCCATCACCGTCCGTACCGGTGAGCTCGACAACGAAGAGCAGGAGAAGGTTCGCGGCGCACTGGAGAAGGCCGTGGGCAAGGTCGCGGTCGAGCGGGACGACACGATCGGGCCGAGCCTCGGCAGCGAGTTGCGCCAGCACGCGCTGATCGCCCTGTCAGTGGCGGTGGCAGCACAGCTCGTCTATCTGACCGTGCGGTTCCGCTGGACCTTCGCGACCGCGGCGGTGGCGGCGATGGTCCAGGACGTCCTGCTGGTGGTGGGACTGTTCGCCTGGTTGGGCAAGCCGGTGGACAGCGTCTTCCTGGCGGCCCTGCTGACCGTCGTCGGGTACTCGGTCAACGACACCGTCGTCGTCCTCGACCGGCTGCGAGAGCTGCGCCGCGCGGCGCCGCGCGGCGCCTGGCCGGAGCTGGCGGACAAGGCCGTGGCCCAGACCCTCCCCCGTACGGTCAACACCGGAATGGGTGCGCTGTTCGTCCTGATCGCCCTGGCAGTGCTGGGCGGGGACTCCCTGACCGACTTCTCCGTCGCCCTGCTGGTGGGAGTCGTGGCGGGCATGGCGTCGACGATCTTCACGGCGATGCCCATCGCCGTGGGGCTCCAGCACCGGTATCCCGATCGACCGCGTTCTCGGCCCACGAAGACGAAGCAACGGGACCGCGGTACGGGAGCGGTGGTGTGAACGACTGACGCCATGGGCGCCGACACTGCGGGGCGAGCGGTTGCTCGCCCCGCAGTGGAGGGTGATCAGGGCCCGCACCCCGCCGCATCGAGGTGATCGACACGGAAGACCAACTCGGGCCGATCCCAGTTCACCACGGGCGGCTGCGCGGGGACGGTGCCCGTGCGTTGTGCGCCGACACTGCGGTAGAAGCCCTCCGCGGGGGGATGGGAGACGACGCGCACGGTGGCAAGGCCGGCGGCGCGCGCCTCGGCGATCATGTGGGTGACCAGCTGCCTGCCGACTCCGAGCCCCTGGGCCCGGTCCGCCACGAACATCAGGTCGAGTTCGGGCGGGTCGATGAGGAGTGCGTAGAACCCGAGCAGTGCGTCGTTCTCGTCGGTGGCGATGTGGACCGGGTGGGCCTCGATGTAGTCCGGCCCCACCCGGTACCCGGCGACCATCGACGCGTAGCCGCCCTCGTAGGCGCGTGAGCGGCGCACCAACGCGGTGAGTCGTTTGGCGTCCCGGGCGGTCGCCCGCGCGATCCGGACGGTGGGCCCGCGGCCCCTCCGTCCCCGAGTCGTCATACGTGAACTCATGGAGTGAGTATTACATTCGCTGCTCAGGCATGGAAAAGAGACAGTCCGTACTGGCGGCCGACGTCCCTCCAGCCGAGGTGCCGTACGCGGTCAGGCCGCGCGCCAGTAGCCCAGGGTGTGGATGCGGTCCTTGGGCAGCGCGAGCTCCTTGCGGAGGTACGTCCCGAGGGAGCGCGTGGTGGCCGTGTCGCAGGCGACCCAGACGTACGCGTCCGAGGGGTCGTCGATCAGTGCGGGGAGGGCCGTCTTCACCTGAGCAACCAGCTCGGCGCCACGGTCCTTGCGCGGAACACGGCGCAGATCGTGGCGTTCGGCGTGCAACCGCAGCGGCATGTCCTCCTCGACCACGTCGCCGGTCTCGAACCAGATCGTTGCGGGCGTGTCCGGAAGCGCATCGAGGAGGGAGTTGATCGCGGGCAGGGACGCCGGATCGCCGACGACGAAGAGGCGTTTCGGCAGCGGGGTAGGGGCGCTGAATCCGGTCCCCTGGAGGGTGGCGTCGACAGAGTCCCCCGGACGTGCCGCGCGCGCCCAGTCACTTGCCCGGCCTTCGTGCAGGGCGAACTCGATGCTGAAAGTGCCGGCTCGGGGATCGGGATCCACAAGGGTGTAGGCACGCTGATGGGGCTTGTCGCCGTTGTCGAACCAGACCCGGACCCACATGGTCGGATGGACCCCGGTCTGAGCCAACATCCCGCCGTCCGTGAAGTGCACGCGTCGGAAGCGTTCGGTGACCTGTTCGGTCCCGGTAACGGTGAACACGAAGTCCTTGCCGCGCATCAACTTGAGGACGACGCCCTCCCAGCCGTGCCCCATGCTCGCCCGCCTCCCCAGGTCGTGTCCTGAAGACACTCCCCGCAGCCCGAATGTGTTCCGGGACAGTAGCATCATATTAGGGAAGCCTAACCTCACTAGACTCGTGCGCAGGGCGCGGGAAGGACTCAGCCGGCAGCTCCCGGAGCCGAGGTGGCGCCCGATGATGCGTCATAGACCGAGCGGGCCAGGTCCATCTGCGCGGTGTTCTCCTGCGCCCACCGCCCGATTTCGTCCAACACGGGCAGAAGGCTGAGCCCCAGGGGGGTCAGCGCGTAGTCCACGCGCGCGGGCACCCCTGGGACGAGCGTTCGGGTGAGCAGGCCGTCCCGTTCGAGTCGGCGCAGGGATTCGGTGAGCATCTTCTGACTGGCCCCCGCGATCGAACGGGCGAGCTCGCCGTAGCGCCGAGGTCCGTCGGCCAGTTCCTTGAGCAGGACGGCGACCCACTTCTCGCCCAGTCGCGCAAGGAGTCGGTTGGTCGGGCAGAGGGCGAACGCGTCCTGGTGGACGGTGCGTGCCTCGGCCCGCCGCTGGGCGGCGGTTCGCGTCGTCATGGCTCCCCTTCGCGTGCGTTGGCCACGGTGAAGTGCGTACTCCCCGCCAACGGTAGGCGTCCCTAGGGTCCTTGAGCAGCAGGACGATTCCTGCTGAAGAGAAGATCGAGAGAAATTCAAGAAAAATCCAAGAAAAGGGGAGTGGACCGATCTTGACCACGATCGCAGTCCTGGGGTCGGGCGCGGTGGCGCAGACCCTCACGGGCGGACTCCAGCACATCGGCCATCGACTCCTCGTGGGGGCGCGCGATCCACAGCGCGTGCGCTTCGAGGAGTGCCGGGACCTACGCGCCACCGGGTTGCGCGAGGCGGCCGGTTCGGCGGAGGTCGTCGTCAACACGCTGCCGGGAATCGTATCGGTGGAGGTCCTCACGGCTCTCGGGGCCGAGCTCGCGGGCAAAGTGCTGATCGATGTCGCGAACGCCGTCGAGTCGGACGCGCGCGGCTTCGCGTCCGCCGTCAGGTATCCCGGCGGAAGCCTGGCGGAAGAGATCCAACGGGCCCTGCCCGAGGCCCGTGTGGTGAAGACCCTCAACACCGTCCACGTCTCGCTCATGTCCCGACCCGCTCAAGCGAGCATCCCCCCGAGCGCCTTCCTCTCCGGCGATGACGCGGAGGCCAAGCGGATCGCGGCGGAACTCCTCGGCGATCTGGGCTGGCCACCAGAGTGGATCATCGATCTGGGAGGCGTGAAAACGGCTCGGGGCCCTGAATCCTTCGTTCTGATGATCGGCGATCTGGTCCGCGCCCTGGGCCCGGTGCCCTTCGGGATGGCGATCGCCCGCTGAGCCGGCGGAGTTGCCGGGAGTTGGTGGATCGACCCCCCGGCCCGGCAGCTGGCCCGCCGATTGGGGAGTCGTCGCGTTCCGGTCCGACGCCCTGTGTCCGGAGGTGAGGCACCCGGGGAGGTCACGTCCGAGCTGAGTCTCCGCACCCGCGGACGACTTGAGCTGAACGCCGGAGGGTGAACGAGGGGTGAACTCCGACCGTCAGGAATGCGCCTGAATCAGCTGGAATCCGCCTTGCTCGCCTCTCTGGCACCGGATAAAACGGTGAGGGCGGTGGCCAGCCAGGGTCCTCCGTTCCGAGCCGGACCTACCAGTAGCATATGACCGAGGCACCACCACATCGAGTGTTGCCAAATCCCTTACGGGCCATCGCTCCCTGTGCAAGAGTCGTAACGGTCCATTGTTCAGACCGTGTCTCAGACCTGGCCCCGGCCACGCCTGTATCGGAGTACGACATGCCGTCCCATGTGTTCGCGGACCGTCCTGCCGCGCAGCCCCCCGAGCGCGGCGCCGTCGACGCCTTGATCACCCGGACGCACCGGCTCAGGGGCGATGTGGACGCCGTACGCCGCGACGCTGTCGTGGACATGGACGATCCGGCCGGCAGATGGCAGCGCGCCCTGTGCGACCTCGCCGTTCATCAACTGGACGATCTGGGCACCCATCTGGGCCAGCTCAAGGAAGGACTGCCCGAGAGCCCCGAGGTGGCGAGCCACATCGACCGTTCCCTCCTCGGCCGTGCCGATCAGCGGACCGGATCGCTCGTGAGCCGGGTCGGCAGCGCCGAGTGGAACCTCCTCACCGACGAGGTGAGTTGGTCCGACGAACTCTTCCGGATCGTGGGCCGCTCACCGCAGCGAGGGCCGATGACCCTCGACGAGTTGCCCTCGGTCGTGTTCGCCGAGGACCAGTCGTTGTTGACGGCGATGGTGACCGCATGTCTGGTCGACGGGCGCCCCATCGACGGAGAGTTCCGCCTGGTGCGGGCCGACGGTCGAGTGCGCACCGTCCACATGACCGGCGAACCCGTTCTCGATTCCGATGGATCAACCGCCTCCATGTGGGCCGTGTTCCGGGACGTCAGCGAGTTGCGCCGCAGCGAGCGGGTGGTGCGCGAAAGCCGTGACTCGCTCCACCGCCAACAACACTTCGAGCAGACCGAACGCCGGCTCGCGGTGGAGCTCCAGGAAGCCGTACTGCCTCCCTGGCGCAACTCCGTTCACCTGCCGCTGGGCGACACAGCCGGCCTGGACATGGCCGCGCACTACCTTCCCTCGGTGAACAGCGCGCTGATCGGCGGCGACTGGTACGACGCCCTTCAACTCCCCTCCGGACAATCGATGTTCGGTGTCGGTGACCTCACCGGGCACGGCGTCGCCGCCACGTCCACCATGGCCATGCTGCTCGGTGCCCTGCGCGGGCTCGGAGTGGCCGGAATCGAGCCCGGCGAAGTACTCGGCCACGCCAATCGGCTCCTGGAGACGTCGACGCAGCCAGCGTTGGGAAGCGCCGTGTGCTGCCGCTTCGATCCTGCGAACCGCACACTGTCCTGGGCACAGGCGGGCCACCCCGTCCCCCTGCTGTTCCGCAACGGGACGGGGCGCGCACTGACACGACCCGATGGAGTGCTACTCGGAGCCACTTCCCACGCCGAGTACGAGCAAGCGGAAGTGACCCTTCAGCCCGGAGACCTTCTCCTTCTCCACACGGACGGACTCACCCGCAAGGACGCGGCCGACGAGAACGACGGAGCAGACCGTCTGCTGGCATTGGCACCACGTCTCGCCCAGGCCCAGGACGCCCAGGAATGCGTCCGGATCGTGGTCGAGGCATGTGGCACGGACCAGCGCACGGACGACGCCTGCGTCCTTGCCGCCAAGGTCTGCCCCTAGCGACGAAGCTCATCCGGCTGCCCGAGGACACCAGCACGGTGGAGGGGCGCGCTGACCGGATCAGATGTCGACGCTTCTCGCCCTGAGAGAAGGGCTGTTGGGCAGGGCGAGTCTGATCTCCTGACGAAGATCCTCGATCTTTCCGTGCCCTGAGTACTGCCCGGTGAGTCGATACATCTCCCGCAGTCGGTCCCAGGTGCGGTGCGATGAGGTCTCCCCCATCGACACCAAAGCCAACCTGGCGTAGCGATCGGCCTGCTCGGGATCATCCGCGATGAAGCAGGCCGACGCCAACGAGATGTAGTCGAAGATCTTCGACCGCTGACGGCCGCCGGCACGTAGGTGCAGCGCCTGCTTGGCGTGGTTCTGGGCGATGGTGGCGGCTGAGGGGTCGTGTTCGGCGAGGGTCCGGTACGCCAGGGCTTCCATTCCGTGGAGATCGGCCTCGTCGAACATCTGCATCCAACTCGGTGGCGGTACGTCCCCCTTGTCGGAGACGAAGAGCTCCTCGGCCTCTCCCAGCGTGCGCCGCATCGCCTGCCCCTGGCCCTTCGCCGCCTGCGCCCACGCCTCGATGGTGTGGAGCATGGCCTGCGTGCGGGGGAGCGTCTCCTCCCCCGAACCGGACTTGGCGAGCTTCATCAAGTCGAGCGCGTCGTCGGGACGGCCCAGATGGACCATCTGCCGAGCGGCGCGGGAGAGTGCCTCCCCCGCCCTGGGGCGGTCCCCGCCCTCTCTGGCCGCGTGGGCGGCGATGACGAAGTACTTCTGCGCGGTGGGTTCGAGGCCGACGTCGTGGGACATCCAGCCGGCGAGTACAGCGAGGTTCGCAGCGACCCCCCACAGACGTCGCTGAAGATGCTCGGGATGCCGGTAGGCGAGCATGCCGCCCACTTCGTTCAACTGACCCACGACCGCCTTGCGTTGGAGCCCGCCGCCACGGGATGCGTCCCACGCACGGAAGATGTCGACGGAGCGTTCCAGTGCCTCGATTTCCTGCGACCCGATGGGTGCGGCCTCGTAGCGGTCGTAGCCGGCGGGGTCCGCGTGGAGGGGGTTGTCGGTGTAGGGGACGTCTCGGGCCAGTGCGGGGTCGGTGTGCAGCCATTCGTGCATGGCGCTGCTGAGTGCAGTTCCTGCGGCGAGCGCGGCGCCCGCGCCCACCAAGCCGCGTCGGTTGAGCATGAGGTCCATTCCCGTGAATTCGGTGAGGACCGCCGCCGTCCGGTCGGGCGCCCAGGGAAGGCCGTCAGGGTTGTCCGCTCCCTGCGCGCCCTTCCGTTTACCCGCTCGCCCGTTCCGTGCAAAGCCGAGATCCTCGATGGTCACGACACGGCCGAGCCGCTCGGTGAACAGAGCAGCCAGCACCCGGGGCACGGGGTCACGCGGGGTCTCCCCCATGTCGATCCAGCGCCGTACCCGCGAGGTGTCGGTCGCCAGCTGGGGATGGCCCATGGCCGCCGCCTGCCGGTTCACGAGTCTTGCGAGTTCGCCCTTGGACCAGCCGGCCAGGCCGAACAGGTCGCACAGACGGGTGTTGGGTACTCCGGTCACGTCAAGCCCCCAGGTTCTCGGCTGAGTCGACAGTAACCCTCCGTCAGGTGGGTGGCGACTATTCGCCAGGGTTTCGCCAGGGTGCGCCAGATGGTGTGCCACCCGCGCGCTGGTGTGAGGTAGGAACGCGCCACCCCGGCCCGGCAACCGGTCGCATTCCCCAGGATGCGGTCGCGTTGCCGGGGCGGGGCAGCGCTTGCAGACTGTCGGCGCGCGAAGGGATCTGTCACCCCCATGTACACAGCATCGTCCTCCGTGTCCGCGCCACACCGGCCGCAGCGCGCCACCGTCCCGGTGGGCTCCGGACCGTACTCCAACCCCGTGCACGCGCCAGCCAGGATGCGACGGCCGGCCGTGGTCGCCGGCCAACCCGTCAGCGGAAGACTCGACCTGTCCGGCCCCCAAGGCGCCCAACTGCGCATGGCCGTGGCATCGGTGCACCGGATCTGCCCCGAGTTCAACCCGGTTCAGGTCCTGCGCCGCAGCGGACGCTCCGTACTGATCGTCGGCACCACCGGCCGCACCACCGCCGTTGCCAAGTGCCTACTGGACCACTCTCCCGTCTGGGTCGAGCGGTTCCGGCACGAAATAGCGGTCTACCGGACCTTCGTGCGGCATCGACCGCTGGTCCGGGCCCCGCGGCTGATCGCCGCCGACCCCGACAACTGCACCTTGGTGATCGAGCGGATGCCAGGTCGTCCCGCGGCCCTGGTACGCCATCCGTCCGAGGCACCGCCGCGCGCCGACATCCGGGCGGTTCTCGGTTCGCTCGGCCGACTGAACAACTGGCGGCCACCGGCCGAGGTGTTCGACCGACCGCTCGACTACACCTCCCGCATCGCGCACTATCACGAGCTCGGGTTGTTCACGGATCGCGACCTCGGAGACCTGCACAAGCTGCTGCACGGTCTGGCACAGGTGGGTGGGCGCCAGAGCATGAGCCAGTTCTGCCACGGTGACGCCCTGCTCTCCAACATCCTCCTGTCGCCGACCGGTCCGATCCTCGTGGATTGGGAGCACGCGGGTTGGTATCTGCCCGGCTATGACCTGGCGACGCTCTGGTCCGTTCTCGGCGATGCCCCGGCCGCACGTCGACACATCAGCCAGCTCGCGCAGCGGGAGGGCCCGGCAGCACGTGACGCCTTCCTGGTAAATCTGATGCTGGTGTTGACGCGGGAGATCCGTACGTACGAGACGGCGGTGCAGCGCAGCATTCGTGAGTCCGGCCCGGCAGGCGCGGTCGGTACAGGCGGGCCTGGTCCGGCTGCCGGAGAGGAACAGAGGCTGTTGCTGCGACGGTTGCACGACGACTGCGCAATGGCCCGACGAGCGGTGCGGGCCGCAGTCGGAACACGCTGACCGTCACACCGAGGGGGGACATGCGCTGCGCGCCCGTTGCCGATAGGCCGGGCGCGCAGCGCATGTGTTTCGGGCATCGCCCGGCTTGTTAACGACAAACGGTGCAACGCCGCTCCTGGACCGTGCGCCCGAGCGAGCACGTCCACGCTGAATCCATCGGCCTGTGATCTGCACGGCAACCGGCCGGTGTGACGGCCCATCTCTGCGGTCCGCTGCCGTTCCTGCGCTCGGTCCGCAGCGATCTGCTCCGACGCGGCGTCCCCGCGGAGCAGATCCACTACGAGGTCTTCGCCCCGGACCTCTGGCTCGCTGCCGACCGCTGATGTCCCGGGCGCGGCCCCAGCCCGATGGGCCGCAGGATGCGGGCCGATTCCCGCCGCCGCGACGGTCTCAGCGACGGCGGATTCTGACCGCCAGGCTGTGGGATCGGTCACCGTCCGTCGTGTCCCGGTGTCGGAGATCCGTCGCGCAGTGGCCCTCAGCCTCACAGGCGACCTCCTTGGCGTCACCACTTTGTGGCTCAGCCACTCTAAGAATGCCGACCGACGCCTGTCAACGACAGATCGGGCCCGGGGAGCCGATGGCCCAGTCGACCACACCTCCGACCCGTGACCAGCTGACAGGTGCGGGGCTTGGAGGGGAGACAACACCCAGCGAGGCCACCGGGGGCCGCCCCGGACCTTGACCTGTCTCTTGACCACGAGCTACCTTCACGGAAAGTGGATAAGCCACTATATTTCTTCAGGACCCTAGGCCCTCACGGCCGCCTGCGGTCTTACCCGTCACTTGTACAGAGCACGACCGTTTACGAGGGGGCACACCGTGTCGTTGCAGGAGTTCGTCGCCACCCCGAAGTTCGACGACTACCGGGAGCAGTTCAAGGACTTCTTTGACCTTGAGCGCACCGATGGAGTCATCGTGGCCAAGGCACACACACTCGGAGGGCCCATTCAGCTGAGCGTCCAGAACCACCGCGCGCTCGGACAGATGCTGAAGACCATCGGAGCCGATCCCGAGAACGAAATCCTGATCCTGACGGGTTCCGGCGACGAGTTCATGATGGACGCGGATCCCGAGGGCTTTGCGCTCGAAGAGGAGGACATGCCGTACTGGGCGTACGAGTACGCCTACAAGGACGGCCGCATCAACGTGAGCTCGCTCATCAACGACTTGGAGATTCCCACCATCGGGATCTTCAACGGGTCGGGGTTCCACTCCGAGATCGTGTTGATGTGCGACATCACCCTCTGTGCAGAGGACGCAACCGTCTTCGATCTGCACTTCGACATCGGTTCGGTGCCCGGGGATGGGATCCACAGTTGCTTCCAGGAGCTTCTGGGCGTCAAGCGCGCCGCTTACGCCCTGCTCACCGGTGAGGCGATCTCCGCTCAGCAGGCCCTGGAGTGGGGCATGGTCAACGAGGTCCTGCCGCGCGAGGACCTCCTGGAGCGTGCGAAGGTCATCGCGGATCACATCATGGGGCAGCCGCGCATCACACGCCGTCTGACCACTCAGATCATCCGGCGCCCCTGGCGTCGGCGCATCACGGACGACCTGGACGGCGGCTTCGGCATCCAGATGTTCGGTCACGTCGTGAAGCAGAAGTCGATCCACAGCAAGGGACACATCGCCGACACCGTCGGTTACGTGCGCAAGGGTCGCAAGAACAACTTCGACTGAGTCGACGGGGGACGCCTTCCCGCGTCCCTCTGCTGGTGGCCGTGATCGAGAATGGCCTCGGTCACGGCCATCAGCGATGTCGCGTGGCCGATCCGGGCGACCCTACGGCTTTCGCCGGCCTTCACCGGCTCGCCCGCAGATGCTGCATCATCACCTCATGGTGGTGGCGCACGGCATACAGAGCCCCGTCGACGTCCCGCTTCTGCACAGCACGCAGGATGGGTTCGTGGATCGCCGTCAGCGCAGCGATCTGGCCGGCCTCAAGCCAACTGGGTACCGTGCCCTTGTCTATCCAGGCGCGGTACTCGTAGTTGATCAGCGCAGTGTGGACGCCGTCGAACATCGAGGCGAGATACGCGTTGTGGGACGCACCGATCAAGGTCGCGTGGAAGTAGGTGTCGGCGCTCATCCAACTGGCGGCGTCCCCCGCGCTCTGATCGAGCCTGCGCAGGGCGCGCTCCGCTTCGGCCAGTTCGTCGGACGTCGCCCGCTCGATCGCCTTGATGATGCCGGTCGACTCCAGCCCCAGCCGCAACTCCGCCAAGGCATCGACCGAACCCGGTTCCACATCGAGCATCAGATCGATCGACGTCGCGAGATTCACCTCGGGCCGCATCCGGACGTACGCCCCGGAGCCCCGCCGTGACTCGACGAGTCCCTTGACCACGAGAATGCGAATGGCCTGACTCACCGTGGCCCGGCTCGTCGACAGGAGGGTGGCGAGATCGCGCTCGGACGGCAGTCGTGACCCGTCGGTGAGCTCCTGGGCCAGGATCAGCCTCTGGACCCGTGCCGCGATCTCCTCCGCAGCACCCTCCGATTGGCTGAGTCCGATGCCCTGGAGCGCCTGCCACGGGCTATCGGCCAACACTTCCTTCGTCCGGACCACTCGACTCCTCCACCCGTCCCTGCGGTCGCGCACACAACGCGAGAGATTCGCCCTGCGGGGCGAGCCCACGCGCCCCTCGCGGCTCGCACGTGTTGAGTAGGGCCGTGGAGCTGGGTGCACTCATATCCGTGGCGGCCCCACCGTCCCCTCTACCCGTACGCTACCCCAACACTCGCGGCCGTCGAGGGCGAGCACGGTTCGCAACAACAGCCACCGGTACGGTCACGTCCCTCGGCGGGCAGTGCCGGCCCGCCGTCTCCGACGGAGAGTGTCATGGTGACTTCCTCGACAAGGGACCCGTTCACACGCTTCCGCGAGCACCGTCAGGACCTCGCCGCCGATCAGGACCGGGCAGCGGCGATCACCACCTCCGAGGCGACCCAATGAACCATTAGTGTGACTATTGGTTGGTGTGCGTGGGCCGTTCGGGCCACGGGTAGGGCTGGGGCCGTAGCTTCCGCACCCATCGAAAGGCCCAGCACGCATGGCCCAGCCCTTCGTCCTGCCCGACTTCTACATGCCGTATCCGGCCCGTCTCAATCCCCATGTCGAGGCGGCGCGCACGCACACCAGGGAATGGGCGCGCGGCATGGGGATGCTGGAGGGTTCGGGTGTGTGGGAGGAGAGCGACCTCGAAGCGCATGACTACGCCTTGTTGTGTGCCTACACCCACCCCGATTGCGATGCTGACGCACTGTCATTGGTGACCGACTGGTACGTGTGGGTCTTCTTCTTCGACGACCACTTCCTGGAGATCTTCAAGCGCAGTCAGGACCGCGAGGGCGGCAAGGCGTATCTCGACCGTCTGCCCGCCTTCATGCCCCTGGACCTCTCCGAGCCGATGCCGGAACCGACCAATCCCGTCGAGGCGGGCTTGGCCGACCTCTGGCGGCGCACGGTCCCGGGGATGTCGCCCGCGTGGCGCGCCCGGTTCACCGAGTCCACCAGGAACCTGCTGAATGAATCGATGTGGGAACTGTCCAACATCAATGAGGGACGGATCTCCAACCCCGTCGAGTACATCGAGATGCGCCGCAAGGTGGGCGGCGCGCCCTGGTCGGCGGGGCTGGTGGAGTACGCGGCGGGGTTGGAGGTCCCCGAGGCAGTGGCGCACTCCCGCCAGTTGCGGGTGCTGACGGACACGTTCGCCGACGCGGTGCATCTGCGCAACGACCTGTTCTCGTACCAACGCGAGGTGGAGGACGAAGGCGAACTCAGCAACGGGGTCCTCGTGCTGGAGACCTTCCTCGGCTGCAGCACCCAGGAGGCGGCGGAAGCCGTGAACGACCTCCTCACCTCCCGGCTCCACCAGTTCGAGAACACCGCGCTCACCGAAGTCCCCGCGCTCTGTCTGGAGAAGGGGCTCGATCCCCTGGAGTGTGCCGCCGTGGCCGCTTACGTCAAGGGGCTCCAGGACTGGCAGTCGGGTGGCCATGAGTGGCACATGCGCTCCAGCCGTTACATGAACGAGGGAGCCGTCGGTCCGCAGTCGATGTTCTCCGGAGTACTGGGCACGTCGGCTCTGGACATCACCACGCTGTTCGGGCGGCCCGCGACCGCACGGTTGAGGGCACAGACACACCTTCCACACCAACGCATCGGCGCTTCGCTGCTACCGGAATTCGATCTGCCGTTTCCGCTCACACTGAGCCCGCACCATCGGGACGCGCGCGACAAGTCGGTGGCGTGGGCGGAGCGGATGGGCCTGCTGGGCGAGATCTGGGACGGGCCGATGTTGCGGGGGTTCGACCTTGCGCTCTGCTCTGCGGGCTTGGACCCGGATGCCACCCCGGAGGAGTTGGAACTCAGCGCAGAGTGGCTGACCTGGGGAACCTACGGCGACGACTACTACCCACTGGTCTTCGGCCGCCCCCGCAATCTCGTCGGCGCGAAGTTGTGCCACGACCGGCTGTTGACCTGCATGCCCGTGGAGGAACCCGATGCGGCCCCCGCGTTGGCGGTGAGTCCGATGGAGCGGGCCCTCGCGGACCTCTGGCAGCGCACGGCAGGGCCGATGGATCGCGATGCACGACACCAACTGCGACGCTCCATCGAAACGATGTTGGAGAGTTGGCTGTGGGAACTGCACAACCAAGCCCAACACCGGGTGCCGGACCCGGTGGACTATCTGGAGATGCGGCGCACCACCTTCGGCTCCGACCTGACAATGCTGCTGTCCAAACTGCGGCACCAGGGACAACTCCCGGCGGAACTGCTGGCCAGCGGGACGCTTCGCAGCCTGGAGTACGCAGCGCAGGACTACGGCTGCCTGATCAACGACCTGTTCTCCTATCAGAAGGAGATCGAGGTCGAAGGCGAGGTGCACAACGCAGTGTTGGTGGTGCAGACGTTCTTCGGTTGTGACTATCCCTCGGCCGTCACCATCGTGGACGATCTGATGAAGGGCCGGCTGCGCCAGTTCCTGCACATGAAGGAACACGCACTCCCGCTGTTGTGCGATGACTTCGACCTGGACACGGCCGGGCGGGCAGCGCTCGCCGGGTACATCCGGGAGATCGAGGACTGGCTCGCGGGGATCCTGCACTGGCACCGATCGGTCCGACGCTATGCGGAAGGGGATGTGCACTCCGGGGCCGGCACCACGCTGCTCGGTGGGCCGAAGGGCCTGGGGACGACCGCGGCACGCGTCGCCACGCTCCTCGCCCGCTGATCCGCGACCGCCCGAGCGCCGTGGAGTTCGCTCCACGGCGCCTCACCCGGCGGCCCATGCACCGGCGGGCCTCAGCCCTGCTGGAAGAGCTCGGCAGGCAGGGGCTTGAGCAGGGCATAGAGGTCGTCGGTGATCGGCCGGTCCCAGCTGGCGATGGTCACGAGGACCTGATCGCTGCGATCGAACTGCACACAGGAGATCCGGCTCTCGGAGAGCTTGATCTTCCGCACGATCAGCAGGTTGTCGCCCTGCATCACCGGAACGTCCTCGGTGTCCACGACGACCACGGGCTCGTCGTTCTCCAGGGCGAGCAGCAGCTGGGCCACCTCGAAGGGGACCTGGCCCTCTTCCAGCTCCCGCGCCGGTGAGCCCTGGGGAAGGTTGCCGATGATCATCGCGGGGCCGCGTCCACCGAAGAGGTCGTATCGCAGAAAGACACCCTGACAGGTGCCGTCCGGTGCGGGCAGGAGCCCTGCACCGAGATTGCCGGGCCAGTCCCCCGGGTCCATGGCCAGGACATCGAAGTCCGGGCCCGCGGGTGTGGCGGCGCTGCGGCGGCGGAGGAAGGACATAGCGCCATGGTACGTGGCCGAAGGCCCCGGTAAGACCCCGAGCGGCAGGCCCGTGGTACGGATCGACCATCCCGCCGGAGTTCAACGGACGGTCCGGTGTCAGCCGGCGGCCGGGGCCGTCCGAGGATGACGCCCGGAGGGGGAAGAACGGGTCAGTCGTCGCTCAGCGTCCGCGCGTCGGGGGCGTTGTCCGCGGAGACGGTCGGGAACGCCGCGAGAGCCTGTGGGAGACCGGCCTCGGAGGTACCCATCTTGCGGTAGACAGCCGAGAGCAGTCTGCGTACCGCCTCTTCGTCGGTGTGGAGTGCGGAGGCCACGGACGCCCTGTCGTGCCCCCGGGCGGTGAGGTCGGCGGCCGTGCTCTCCCTCGGGGTGAGGGCGTCGCTCTCGATGGCATGGAGGGGGCGGGGGCGTAACCCGGCGGCGGCGATTTCAGTACGGGCTACCGCCGCGAGCGCATCGGCACCACAGTGACCGGCGGTTTCCAAGCCCCGTTGGAGATGCGCAGCAGCGGCTTTGGGGCGGCCCGATCGGCGCAGCTGGGAGCCGAGGGCGATCAACGACCTGGCGAGTTCGTATGCCGCCGGAGAAGCTTCGAGTTGGCGGACGGACTCTTCCAAGAGGGAGAGGCGTTCACCGTCGCCCGTCACCTCGGCGGCCACGCGCAGTGCCATGCCGACGCCGGAGGGGGCTCCGAAGCGTCGGGCGCGTTCGACCGCGTCGAAGGCGGTCGCCCTGGCACGTTCCGGGGCGTGATGGGCTTGTGCGAGTGCAAGGTGGAGCTGCCAGGGGCACCAGGTGGGGTTGCGCATGCCCCTGGCGTCGAGGCGGCCCCCCACGGCGGTCAGTTCGGCAGCGGCCTCCCTGGTACGGCCTTGGGCGAGGAGGAGTTCGCCGTACACGGTTTGGGCGTCCGGGAAGGTCACGGCGGCCGGGAAGGGGTCCCCGAAGTGGTGGTCGTGGGCGACCCGGGCGGCTTCTTCGGTACAACCGCGTGCGAGGAGCACTTCGACGAGGGTCCCCACCGCGTACCACTCCGCGGGCGTGCGCGGCCCCACCCGTTCGGCGAGGCGCAGCCCTGCCCGCCCGACGTCCTCGGCTTCCGCGAGCCGCCCCCGGCGGAAGCGGATGTAGGCGAGGAGGGTGTACGCGAAGGAGAGGTGGGCGCCGCGCCATCCCTGGCGTTCGAACTCGGCGGTGCCCGCCGCGAACAGTTCCTCCGCACGTCCGGGACGGTCGGCGAAGAGGAAGGTGAGGGCCACCAGCGCGGGAACCTCGAACCCGCGGTCCTCCACCGCCCAACCCAACCCGCCCTTGAGCGCGCGTTCGGCGTGGTGCAGGGCGACGGGGGCGGGTTCGGCGCGCAGCGTGGCGTCCCAGGCACGCAGTCCGATGATGTAACGCTCGGTGAGGTCACGTCCGGTGAGCCGGTCGGCGAGCCTTGCCAGTCGGCGCGAGCGGGCCGGGGACTCGGGTTCGTCGGCCCGGAAGGCGTCCCACATGAACTTCTCCGCCCTCATGCGCAACCGGGTCCGCGGGTCGCTGGTGAGCCGGGCCTCTCGGGCGAGGGTCTCGGACGCTTCGCCGATCCGGTCGGAGTGGGCGAGAACCTGGGAGAGCCGGTAGACGATCCCTTGGCGCAGGGCGGGGTCCGCGATCGGTTCGTCCAGTGCGGCCCGCAGGTGGTTGACCGTGGTCGCGGGTTCGGTGAGGAGGGACGAACAGCCC
Organism: Streptomyces sp. NPDC005963; assembly: GCF_040638655.1. Classification (NCBI taxonomy): domain Bacteria; kingdom Bacillati; phylum Actinomycetota; class Actinomycetes; order Kitasatosporales; family Streptomycetaceae; genus Streptomyces; species Streptomyces sp. NPDC005963. The sequence goes on from NZ_JBEXVD010000014.1 coordinate 48,279, forward strand.
AGTTCGTATAGGACGGCGGCCCGTTCGTGGGCGGGCGGGGGTTCGCGGAGGGCTCGGGCCAGTTGGCGCCTGGCTGCTTCGGGGGCTCCTGCACGGAGGGTCTCGCGGGCGGCCTCGCGCAGTTGTTGTACGACCCAGGGGTCGCCTTCGGAATGGGTCTCCAGCAGATGGCGGGCAGCGGCCACGGCGCCCAGACCCGCGTCGACGACACACCAGGCGGCCTGACCGTGGAGGGCGACGCGCACCCCGTCGGGGATGGCCCGGTAGACGGCGGTGGCGATCAGCGGGTGGACGAACTCCAGGGTGTCGGTTCCGGTGAGGATGCGGGCGTCGCGGAGCCGGTCGGCGGCGTCGGCGGCTGCCTCGGTGCCGAGCCCGGCCACGGCGGCGGCGAGGGCGGGTGGGATCTCCGTGCCGAGCACGGCTCCCGCCCAGGCGAAGCGGACGGTCGAGGGGCCGAGGCGCTCCAGGCGTGCGATGAGTCCGCTGCCTTTGACGGCGGCTGCGAGATCGCGCAGGAGGGGTGCGCCCGATGCGGTGGGGGTGATGGCACGGTCACGTACCTTGGCGATGAGTTCGATGGCCTCGAAGGGGTTGCCCGCGGTCACCGCCCAGCACTCGCGGCAGAACGTCTCGTCGGCGTGGACGCCGAGCCATTCGCGCACCAATCGGGCCACGGCGGAGACGGTCAGGGGTTCCAGGTCGATGGGTCTCTGGCCGGCCCGTCCCGGTAGATGGCGGAACTGGTTGGCGTGGTCGGGCAGTTCTTCCGGCCGGTAGGCGACCACGAGGAGCATGGGGAGGTCTTCCGCCCGTGGAGCGAAGGAGGCCAGCCAGCTCAGCGACTCGGGGTCGGCCCAGTGCGCGTCGTCGAGGACGACGACGAGAGGGGCCCGCTGCACGGCCAGGTGCGTGAGGACCCAGTCGAGGCCGTCGCGGAGCCCTTGGGGATCCGGGGGCGAGCCCGCTTCGGCGGTGCAGAGTCCGAGGGCCGGGCCGACGATCCCGTACCAACTGCCCAGGCGCATGCGCAGCGCGGCTTCGGACGCTCCTGCGAGCTGTGGCTGTATGAGTTGGCGGGCGACGTGGAAAGCGACCTGTTGTTCCTGCTCCCCGCCGCGGGCGGACAGGACGGTGCACCCCTGGGCCGCGGCGCGGCGGCGCACCTCGGTGAGCAGGGTGGTCTTTCCGAGGCCCGCGTGCCCGGCGAAGGCGAGCAGGGCGCCGCGCGGGTGCCCGGTGCCGCCGTCCGGGGGGATGCCGATGAGTTCGTCCAGTGCCTCGTCGGCAGCGGCCAACTCCGCTTCGCGCTCGAAGAGTCGGCGCCTCACCGCGCCAACACGTCGCGTCATGCAAACCCCCATGACCAGGCGGGCACCCGGCATGATGCGGGGGCTGCCGGGACAGACGTCCTTGAGGAGCATCAGCGTACGCCAGCGAGCGGGTTCAGGGACCTCCCACGGCAGAAATGGGCTGTTGGGAAAGGGTTTCCCTGCGCCGGGTTCCCGTGCGGTGCTTCGTCCGGGGTCGCGGTCCGCCGCCCGTCCGCGCGCGCTTCCTCGCGGTCCGCGGTGGCGCGGTGGCGGTGGCATTTCGTTCCGAGTCATTCCGGGGTCGCCCTCCCGGGGCGTTGCCGGCGGAACGGCGATCAGGAAACCCGGTCGGATTCCGTCAGACAGTCGTGGGCAGTCGAGGAGGCGGGGGTCGATATGCAACACGAGACTGAGACGACGGCCTGCGGCCGATCCGCAGTGCGATGGTCCGAGGCGCTCCACGCCCTGTGGTCGGCCGCGGACGCGGCCGAGGACGTGACGGCACTCGCCGGCAGCCTCTACGCGGTCTTGGCCGAGTTCCCCGGGGTCCTCACGGTGGTGGGTGCGCGTTGGCACGGCGGGCGGCTGCGCTACATGCGCAACCTTCGCCCCACCGATGCGCGCCCCTCCCTCGTGGAAAGCGATCACCAGGGGTGGCCGGAGGCCGCGGCCCGAGCCCCCGGCGCACAGACGCGCGTCAGGGAACACGACACCGCCGATCTCACCGCCGGCTGGCCCGAGGCCGAGATACTGCGCTCGGTGGGTGCGAAGAGGGTCATCGAGTGCGCGTTCGCTCTGGATGCCGGCGACTGGGCATCGCTGGTCATCGGATTGACGACGACGGAGCCGGCTGATCCGGTCCTTCTGCTGCGGCTGCGTCAGACGTCGGAGATCGTCGCCACGTGCAACCGTCGCATCGTCACCCAGCGGGAGGACGAACGGCGTCAGGTGCACGACGCCTTCCTCGCCGAGGCGTCCTTGCAGATGGACGCGAGCCTCGATGTGGAGGAGACGCTCCAGCGCGTGGCGCGGCTCGCGGTGCCCGCGGTCGCCGAGGGCTGCCTTCTCCATCTCCGTGAGGGGCCACGGCTCAAGGCCGTGGCATCCGCTCATGTGGCCGCCGATCGACAGCCCTGGCTCGCCGACGTCGCGCAAGGGGACCCCTGGTTGACCGGAGTGCTGCGGCGCTCCGTGGAGGGTGAGGAGGGGCTGATCCTTAGCGGGGACGCACTCGCCGGCGGACCGTTGGGGGCAAGGGCCCCGGGGGAAGGCGCTTCGGTACGCGTGTTGAGCGTCAATCCGCTGCGTGCCCGCGGCCGGGTCCTCGGGACGCTGACCTTCCTCTTCCATCGTGACGACGGCGCCGACATGCCCCGCTTCCTCACCGATCTCGCGAACCGTGCCGCCCTTGCGATCGACACCAGCACGCTGTACGAGCAGCGCAGACGGCACGTCGTGTCCCTACAGCGGCATCTGCTGCCGGCCGAACTCCCTACGGTTCCGGGGTTGGCGTTGAGTTCCGCCTATGAGGTCGCCGACGACTCCCTCGATGTCGGTGGCGACTTCTACGACGCCGTACCCGGTCCCGGCGGCGGGGTAGCCCTGCTGATCGGTGATGTCTGTGGTCGGGGCGCGGAGGCCGCGGCGCTGACCGGTCTCGCCCGCCACACCCTGCGGACGCTGCTGGAGGACGGTAGCCCCGCCGCCCATACGCTGGTGCGGCTCAACCAGGCGCTGCACCGGGAGAAGGCACGACGGTTCGTCACCGCGCTCGTGGTGTCGCTGCTGCCGGACGGGGCAGGCTTCCGGGCTGAGGTGGCCAACGCGGGTCATCCCCCGCCGTTGGTGCGGCGGTCCGATGGTGAGGTGGCGAGCGTGGAGTGCAGCGGTCTTCTGCTCGGGGTGCAGCCCTCCCCCGCATACGCCTCCGTGCCCCTGTGGCTCGGGCCGGGCGACGGTCTGGTCCTGTTCACGGACGGGTTGACCGAGGCACGGGCGCCCGACGGTCGGTTCTTCGAAGAACTGCTGCCCTCGGCCGTCGCCCGGGAGGGCGGCTCCGCAGCCGCGGATTCACTTGCGGGGCGACTGGTGGCGGCAGGGGTCGAGTTCCGAGCCAGCGGAGAGGACGACGTCGCCGTCCTTGCGGTACATGTACGGGAGGATCGATGAGCCAGAGGCGCAAGAAGGTCGACCGGGAGCGGCTTCTCGTAGCCGTGAACTCGGCGGAGGACGCCGATGCCTTCGGGCGGGCACTCGGCGGGACGCACCCCCATCTGCGGCTGGAATTCATCTCTTCCGGCGATGGAATCGCCGAGCGACTGCTAGCGGCTCGCACCTTGCCGGCGCTGGTTCTCCTCGACCAGCTTCCAGGGCACGGTGACCCTACGCTGGTTCGGACGCTACGGGCCCACCCCGAGCTGAAGAACGTGACCGTCGTCGTCGTCACCTCGTCGACGGCGCCGAGCGAGGTTGAGTCCTGGTACGCGGCGGGCGCCGACAGCTATGTCTACAAGCCGGGCAACTTTGCCCTGTTCAGGACCGTGCTCAAGGGGGCCATCGACTACTGGCAGGATGCCGCGTCCCCTATGAGCGGTTCGCTCCATCGGGCATGACCCGGCTTTCGGGTGTGTGCCTCGGCAGGACCCGACGATGCCCGCAGGTCGCCGCTACTCGTGCGCGGACGACCTGGCCCGGTGGACACGCAGGAGTTGCTGCCGTCCCGGCCAGCCCTCGCGCTGGATGCGATCGACGGCAAAGCCGAGTTCCCGCAGGGTCCGCGCTATCAGATCCAACTGCTCCCGACGATGCTCCGCAGCGCCGGGAGGGTCCGGCTTGCTCATCAGTGACCTGCGGAATTCGGCAGGCGGGTAGTAGGTGACCTCCACACAGAGCTCGACCCCGGCCGGCCACGTTTCGGGATGGATGGCTTCGACGGCACAGAACCCGCCCCGCCACTGGCCCTTCCGGACGGAGCGCGGCGGCGTCAGCCCTGCCTCCTCCAACACCCTCGCGACCTCGGTGGCACCCTCGTAGTAGTCGAACCCCTCGGGAACGGGGCTGCTCGGCGTCTCGGGTGCGGACTCGGCGGACGGAACCGCCGAGAGGGGATGGGCGCGACCGTGGTTGCGCTTGGTCATGCTTCATCCTGCCTCTCTCCGAGCACCGTCACCGCCGTTTTCCGGACACGTCCCACCGAAGTGATGGCCTGGTGCGGTCGGTTGGACGGGATCCCCTCTGGTGGGAACGGCCCTGTCGCCTCGGTGCCGGGACCGGGAGGAGGGCCGAGGTCCGCCACCAGGGCAGGTTTCATAAGTGATCGCTGACACACAAGAGTTGATCGTATGGTCCGACCGCCTCACTTCGCACACGAGAAGGGCAATTGCCGTCCGTTTCCCGGCACCTCGGTGGGACAGGCGCCCTTCACTTGACCGGGTGGGCGGCAGGGGAGACTGCGCGCCCCTGCCCCGCGCGTGGCAGCGCTCAGAGGTCAGTGAATCCGGGGCCAGTGAATCCGGTGCGCCACGTACTGTGCTCGGGGCGCCAGCCGCGGGAGCGTGCCAATTGCTGCGTGGCACCTCGGGCCCATGCCTGCCGACCGGACACCGGCTCGGGTGCGGGCACCCCGAAGGAAGCCGCCAGCAGAGGGAGCCACTCGCGGGCCTCGGCCGGCTCGTCGTCCACGATGTTGACCGGCCCTCCCGGCCAGTCGAGGGCGGCGACGGCCGCGCGCGCCGCGTCGGCCACGTGGAGGAACGAACTGACCGAACGATCGGCTTCGACGCTCCCCAGAAACCGGGCAGTGGGATCGCCGGAAAGGGCGGCGGCAACGGGGCCGTCAGGCGCGTACCAGGTGCCGGGGCCGTAGAGGATTCCGTATCGGAGCACCACGGCCGTGCTGAGCTCGGCCGCCGTCTCCTCCAAGGCGTTCACGGCAGCCACCATCTGCCCGCGGGGCTGATCGGCACGGTGATCGAGGGGTACGGACTCATCGGCGGGGCCCTCCCCGGGGGCGTAGGCCCAAGAGATGGACTGGGCCACGATGCGCTGCACGCCCGCGGCGTGAGCCGCATCCACGAGATGACGGGTGCCGAGGTGGCGCAGTCGACCGTTGGCAGCCCCGTCAGCCCCCGAGAGATCCGTCAACTGATGCATGACGAGGTCGGGTTCGGCTGCCACGAGAGCATGACGAAGCCCTTCGGCATCCAACGCATCGACGGCAACGGCAGCTGCGCCCTGCTGCTGGATCCGCGCGACACCGGCGGGTGTCCGTGAAGTGCCGGTGACCTCGTGGCCGGCGTCCAAGAGCATCGGGAGGAGAAGGCGGCCCACTGCTCCGGTGGCGCCGGCGAGGAAGATACGCATGGGGTTGGGTTGGTCCTCGGGTGGGTTGGGGGGCTGGTGGGTGGTGCTCAGGTTAGCGGGGGGACTCGTGTGCCGTCTTGGGCAGAGCCGTTCATTGGGCTTCGCCCCGGGGGCGGGGGGCTGTCCTTCAGTGCGAGGACGGGCTGAGCTTGGCGGGGCCGTGCCAGTGCCCGGGGGCTGGGGTCTGGCTTGTTCCGGGTGGGGCCGGTCTGTGGGTTCGGCCTTGGGGGGTGGCGGGGTTCCGTCCTCAAACGCCGGACGGGCTGGGGGTGCTCGGATTTTGGGGTGTGCGGGTGGTGGGGGTGCTTTCGGGCGTGACTCCTCACCGTCGGCGGCCCGAAGCTGATCCGTAGGCGTCAGCTCTGGATGCCGCCAACGCTTCCGGGGACACCCCCTGCGCGCCCCCAGTACACCAGCCAGGGGCTTAGGGGTCCTCGGCCCGGTCCCCGCCGGTTGCGGACGGACGTCGGAAGGTACGCGAGTACGAAGCCGCGCTGCTGGTCACGCGTGGAGATCTGATGTCGGTGACGCCCGAGGTGCCACACCAGCCGCCAGCCGTGCCGCCGACTCATAGCTGGGCCGCGGTCGACGGCGGGGGCTCCAAGTCGTCGACCGCCGCCCGCAGGGCGGTGGAACCCAGCGGCGGGAGGGCCCCGGGGAACGCCACCCCTGTCTAGGACGGTTCGGGCCCTGGTGCGCCGAGCCAGTAGAGGGCGATGTCGATGTCGCGTGCGGTCCAGTCCACCGCCAGCCGGTCGCGTTGGGCGAGGAGTCCGTCCAGGAGGTACATATAGCGGCCGTAACGCCCGGAACCGTTGGTCAGATCCAGCCCCAGTGCGGCCAACGCATCGTGAACGCGCCGGTCGTAGACGGCCATGCGATGGGGTGCAGCGGCGGTGAGCAGCGTGGAGGCCAAGGCGTCACCGGTTCTGCATCCCGGCAGTTCCCAGACGACGCTTCGCCCTTTGCGTGCGGCTTCGGCGCGCGAGAGGGACGAGTCGCGGACGGCCTCCATGCCCCTCTTGGTGATCGAGCGTATCTGGGCGTCCGGCAGTCCCATCAGTTCGGCCATCCACGGGGTTCGGGCGGACAGCCGCTTCCATGCGACGAGTGCTCCGATGTCGACCTTTCCCAGGCTTCCGGTGTCCTCGGCGCGCTGCGCCACCTCCCACAGGACCTCGTCGTAGGCGGGCGAGACCGCGGCCTGATAGGCCCTGTGGGCGTCGAGGAGGGCGGGCCAGACACGGCTGGCGTCGGCAGCGGTCACCGAGGTCGATTCCATGACTCTGTTTATCAGTCAATCGCTTGCCGTGACCGCAGTCCTTGGAAGCCCGCCGTCGGTGCGCGCACGCAGGGGCGGAGCCGCCCGCCGCCCATCGTGGCTCAGATCAACCGGCGTATCTCACCGCGCACCCGGTAGAAGCCGCCGGATGCGGGATGCAGGGCGTCCACCACGTAGCGCGCACCCGCTTCCCTGATGCCGCGGGGGAATTGCACGTTCCACGAGGGGTCGAAGCCTTCGGAGACCACGTGCACACGCATGCGGCCCGACTCCTGAATGCACTGCACCACAACGCCGCCGGCCGGTGCCACCGTCACCGTGGCGACCGCGGTGGGCGAGGCCGCCGGGGTGTAGGTGGGCAGGGCCTCGGCGGACTTGACGTCCCGGGCGACGGGAACCGTGCCCTGTTGTGCTGCTGCGATCGCCGCGTCGGTGGCGTCGACACAGACGAGGGAACCATCGGTGGTGACCATGTAGAGGCGCCCGTCGAGGTACTGCATGGAAAGCGCCGAACCGCCTCCCGTGCCCAGCTTCCACAGCCGGTTGCCCTCGGCGTCGAAGCAGTACACCGACGAGGAGGAGTCGCCGGCGAAGACGTAGGTGCCACCGGGTGCCGTGGCGCAGGAGTACACGGAGGCATCGCAGCGATAGGTCGCCTCGATCGCGCCGTTCTTCTTGGAGAGCCGCTGGACCACGTTGCGGCTGGTGCCGGCGTACACCGAGTCCTGTTCCTGCCAGCCGAACAGGACGGATCCGGTTGTCGGGGTGTGCCACAGTTCGCCGTTGCCGTGGGGTGCGTAGGCCGTCACGCCCTTGCCGTGGCCGTGGTAGACGCCCTGGTCGTCGGCACGGACCATCCAGCCGTAGGGGCCGGAGGACGTGCGCGACCACTGGTACTCGTCCTCGTGGTCGATCACGTTCAATCCGCCCCGCGCGTCGGAGACGTTGAGCACGCCCTCACGGATGTCCAGCCAGAAGATGTCGACGTCGGCGGCGATGTCGTAGGCGCCGAACGGAACCTTGGACGACAGGTCGTACACCGTGCCGTTGTCACAGCCTGCATAGATCCAGAAGTCGTCGGCGACCAGGCACTTGACACCGTCCGGAAGGGAGTACTTGGCGAGCACCTCGCCGCTGTGACTGACCGTGTACACCTCGCCCGACTGGTTGCCCACCCAGCAGCGCTCTTCGTCGATGTGGATGCCGAAGGCAGCTGACCCCGTGCGGAAGCGCCAGAGCACCGGGGCGACCGAACGGGCGGTGGAGGGGGCCGAGGTGACCTGGCGGCGGGTCACAGCGCGGGCCGCCCGCTCGCCCTGGACGGCGGGCGCATACCCCTTGCGGACCTTCTCGCCCACCTTCTTGGCCGCCGCCGCCCGGGCCTTGTCCACCGTGGGGAACGTGGAGACCTGGGACTGCCCCTGCGCACCGATGCGTCCGTAGCGCACGGAGACGACCGTGTCGTCCACGGTCACCTCGTAGAACTTGTGCGCCCCTTCGCCGTCCTGGGACAGCTCCAGATACGTCGTGGTACGAGACACAGCAGACTCCTCCCCTGGGTGGAACCGGCGATCTGGTCCGCCGGTTCCCACTGCTGACGACAGTAAGGGGCACCACTGACAACGACGCACTCGGCCGGCCCGAGCCGGGCGACGGACGCGCGGTGGGGCGAGCCCTCGCACATTCCGGAATGTGAACAGCGGTATCCGCACACGTGCGGTGCCTCTAGTCTGAGGGGGCAACTGGTTCGCCCTGTCCGCCAGATGGGTGCGTCGCAAGAGGGAACCCGGTGGGAATCCGGGACTGCCCCGCAGCGGTGAGTGGGAACGACCGCCGTCATGAGCACTGGGTCCATCCGGGCCTGGGAAGCGACGGCCAGTAGGTGTGTGCCCCTTTGACAGGGTGGCGTACGCGCCCGCGAGTCCGAAGACCTGCCCGTTGCCCGCGCACGCCCATCGTGCGCGGACGGCAGTTCCGGTGACCTTCGAGGGCGGGTCGGCGTGCGGATCGATCGGATCACCCGCGGGCCCGTCCCGCAGTGATCGGACCGGTCGGCCAGCCCTGCACGCTTCCTCTCCGATCATCGGGACATGTCGCACGACATGCTCGCGAAGGAGAGTTCTGTGACATCGAAGTCCGCAGTCGCGGCAACACGGGCCACCGTGTACGGCTATCCCCGACAGGGGCAGGGCCGGGAGTTGAAGAAGGCCGTCGAGGGTTACTGGAAGGGTCGCGTCAGTGCTGACGCCCTCCACCGGACGGCGGCGGACCTGCGGCGCACCCACTGGCAGCAGTTGGTCGACGCCGGCATCCATGAGGTGCCCACCGGGGACTTCTCGTACTACGACCACGTTTTGGACACCAGCGTCATGGTCGGCGCCGTGCCCGAACGCCACCGCACGGCCGTGGCCGCCCATCGGCTGGACGGGTACTTCGCCATGGCCCGCGGCACCCAGGACGTGGCGCCGCTGGAGATGACCAAGTGGTTCGACACCAACTACCACTACCTGGTGCCGGAACTCGCTCCGGACACCGTCTTCACCGCCGACTCCTCCCACCAGGTCACCCAGGTCCAGGAGGCACTGACCCTCGGGCACCGGCCGCGGCCCGTGCTGGTCGGCCCGGTCACCTATCTGTTGCTCGCCAAGGCCGCTCCGGGCGTGGCGCAGGACTTCGACCCACTGACCCTGCTGGAACAACTGCTGCCGGTCTACGCGGATGTGCTCGCCGATCTGCGGGCCGCGGGCGCCGCATGGGTACAGCTCGACGAGCCGGCCCTGGTGCAGGACCGGACCGGGGACGAGTTGAGCGCCGCCGCACGTGCCTACCAGGTGCTCGGCACCCTCACCGATCGACCGAAACTCCTCGTCGCGTCCTACTTCGACCGGCTCGGCGAGGCGCTGCCGGTGCTGGCCAAGTCGCCGGTGGAGGGTCTCGCGATCGACTTCACCGAGTCCGCCGCCGAGAACCTCCGTGACATCGCCGCCGTCGGGGGGTTGTCCGGCAAGCGGCTGGTCGCCGGAGTCGTCAACGGTCGCAACGTCTGGATCAACGATCTGGAGAAGTCGCTGGCGACCCTGGGCACGCTCCTGGGGCTTGCCGATCACGTCGACGTCGCGGCCTCCTGCTCGTTGCTGCACGTCCCTCTCGATGCAGCCGCGGAGCAGGAGATCGACCCGCGGATCGCCCCCTGGCTCGCGTTCGCCCGGCAGAAGACGAACGAGTTGGCCACCTTGGCCTGGGGGCTCACCGAGGGCACGGAAGCCATCGCCGTGGAGCTCTCGGCCAATCGAGAGGCCCTCCGGGCCCGGGCTGCATCTACAGTCGCCCGGAATCCGACCGTGCGCGCCCGCACCGCGGCGGTCACCGACACCGACAGCCGGCGGACCCGACCGTACGCAGAACGCACCGTGGCACAACGCGAACTGTTGGGCCTGCCGCTGCTCCCCACCACCACCATCGGCTCGTTTCCCCAGACGAACGAGTTGCGCACCGCCCGGGCCGACCTGCGCGCGGGGCGCATCGACGTCGACGGGTACGAGGAGCGCATCCGTCGGGAGATCCACGAGGTGATCGGCTTCCAGGAACGGGCGGGGATCGACGTCCTCGTCCACGGGGAGCCCGAGCGCAACGACATGGTGCAGTTCTTCGCCGAGCACCTGACGGGCTACGTCGCAACGCAACACGGTTGGGTGCAGTCGTACGGCACCCGGTATGTGCGTCCGCCGATCCTCGCCGGGGACGTCTCGCGGGACGAGCCCATGACGGTGCGGTGGACGGCCTACGCCCAGTCGCTGACCGAGCGTCCGGTGAAGGGGATGCTCACCGGGCCGGTCACCATGTTGGCCTGGTCGTTCGTGCGGGATGACCAGCCGCTTCAGGAGACGGCCCGTCAGGTGGCGCTGGCCCTGCGGGACGAGGTGCAGGACCTGGAGGCGGCCGGTACCTCGGTGATCCAGGTGGACGAGCCGGCGTTGCGCGAGACACTGCCGTTGCGGAGCGCCCGGCGCCCCGACTACCTCGACTGGGCCACGGAGGCCTTCCGTCTCACCACGAGCGGAGTGCGTTCCCGGACCCAGATCCACACCCACATGTGCTACGCGGAGTTCGGTGACATCGTCGAGGCCATCGACGCCCTGGACGCCGATGTGATCAGTCTGGAGGCCGCACGTTCCCATATGCAGGTGGCCACCGAGCTGGCCGCTCACGGCTATCCGCGCGAAGCGGGTCCCGGTGTGTACGACATCCATTCCCCGCGGGTCCCGTCGGTCGATGAAGCAGCCGCACTCCTCCGCAAGGGGTTGGCGGCCCTCGCCCCCGAGCGGTTGTGGGTGAACCCCGACTGCGGCCTCAAGACGCGCGGCTGGCCCGAGACGCGCGTCTCGTTGGAGAACCTGGTCGAGGCGGCCCGTAGGGTGCGGGCCGAGGTGTCAACCGACCCGTCCTGATCACGAGGTCCTGCCGGCCGGGGGGTACACCCGGCCCGGCAGGGCCTCCGGGCGGGGGACGGGAGCGGCTACGACCAGTCCTTGCGGATGCCGTACAGGACGTCCTTGGTGCGCCTGGGTGGAGTGGCCCGGATGACCATCTGGTCCAGGACCTCCCGGTAGACCGAGACCTCGATCATCTCCTCGATGTAGGAGGAGCGGGTCAGGCTCTCGCAGTAGATGACGTCGGGAAAGTCGAAACCGTCGAAGCGGAAGAGCGCGAACGGGCCGTAGGCGCCGGGATGGGCACCGGTGCGGAATTCGGCGAGTTGCAGCGCCACATGGGGGATGTCGCAGGTTTCCAGGAGCCGGTCGATCTGTCCCCTCATGACGGCGGTGTCGCCGACGGGCCGCCGAAGGACCGTTTCGTCCATCACCACCCAGAGTTTGGGCGCGTCCGCGCGCCCGAGCACCAACTGGCGCTCCTGGCGCAGCGCGATGCGTCGGTCCAGCTCCCGTTGGTTCACCCGGGGAAAACCCAGACGAAGAACCGCACGGGCGTAGTCCTCGGTCTGGACGAGCCCGGGTACGAAGTGCGGTTCGTAGGTTCTGATCTGGGCGGCGGACGCTTCCAGACTCACGTAGAGGCTGAAGACGTCGGGAAGCACATCGCGGTACTTCTGCCACCAGCCGGAGACGTTGGCCTTCTCGCTGAGATCGAGGAACTCCCGCTTCTCCTTCTCGGTCACACCGTAGAGGTCGAGCATCGCGGCGACGGTCACGTACTTCAGTGCGACCTCCGCCCGCTCGATGCGGGTGACGGTCGTGTGCGCCTGGCGTAGATGCCGACCGGCCTGCTGTGCGGTCATCCCGGCGGCCCTGCGGAGCTTCTGGAGCCGTCTGCCGAGCACCATCTGCAGGACAGTGGGAGCGGACCTCGGCTCGCTCACTCCCACAACCTCCCCTGTTCATCGGCCCTTTGGGGAGCAGTGTGCCATGGGTCGGGCGGGGCGACCGCGGTCCGGCCCGCTTCCCTACCCACGGAGTGGAATTTGCTGATGCGAACACCCGCGGGTGCAGGGCTGCCCGTACTGGCCGTGTCCGTGATCCGAGCACCGGCGGTGGGAAGAGTGGCGTCCGTCTGCTGGACCCGCGACCGAAGTGGGCGCCCACACCGTAGACTCGGCAACCGCTCCCGGCCACGGGAGCTGGACTCGTGTGCGGAGAGGACTGGTTGGCCGTGTGGCAGGAGGCGCCGATCTACGACCGGCTCATAGGGGAGCTCGGTGATGTGCCTACCCAGGTCCGCCGGGAGGCCGAGCGAGTGTTGCGGGAGCTGGAGCAGGTGATGCGCATGGCGACACCGCTGTCCGGCCAGTTGCCGCAGCAGATGTGGCCGCAGCCGCCCCGGCAGTGACGACGACGGCATGTGGGTCGAACCGGGCGTTCTGTCCGGTTCCCCCGGCGTACGACACCGTGACCGGACGATCCGATCACGGGTGATGCCGTACCGGCGCTGAGCTCCGGCCGTTCGCGGGAAGGGCTTCGCTCTTCCCGCGGGGCGGTTCCGTGGTAGCTCGCGGCCGACGGATTGATCTGTTCCGGTCCGCTAAGGCACATTCCGCCTCCCTACGCGACTGCCTACCGGGCCCACCGTCCCGCGATTGCCGTCCCACGGCGTTGCGAAGAGGTGCATTTCCTGTTCTGCCGGCTCGGTGGGCGCCCGTTGTCTTGAACATCCCCCTCGCCTTGAGCGTTCGCCTCGGGGGCAGGCTTCCCCATGGCCTTGAGCGATACCTTTTTCGATGCTCAGACAGGAATAGCTTCATCATCTTCCATTCACTGGTATCCGGCTGCCAGCATCGGCGCACGTCACCGCCGTGAGGGAGAACCCGATGAGAAATCTCAGACGTCTGAGCTGTGTGTCCGCACTGATGGTGGTCGCGCTCGCGACCACTGCATGCGGGCGCTCCGACGGGGGCAGCACCCCGTCCGGCGACAAGTCGGCCGCAGCGGGCAAGTCGGCGGCAGAGCTGTTGCCCGCGGACTTCAAGAAGAGCGGCACCCTGCGGGTAGCGACCGCCGTCGGCTACCCGCCCATGGAGATGTACAAGCCCGGCACCACCGAACTCACCGGGGTCGACCCGGACCTCGCCAAGGCCGTCGCCGACAAGCTCGGCCTGAAGCTTCAACTCACCAACGCCTCGTTCGACGGGCTCATACCCGGGCTGAAGTCCGGCCGGTTCGACCTGGTGATGTCGTCCATGACCGACAGCGCCCAGCGCCGCCAGGCCGTCGACTTCGTCGACTACTTCCGTACCGGTGGCGTGATCATGACCAAGAGCGGCAACCCGGAGGGCATCAAGACCCTGGAGGACCTGTGCGGCAAGACCGTCGTCCTCGCCAAGGGCAGTTCCAATCTGGACATCGGCCAGCAGCAGAACACGAAGTGCACCGAGAAGATGCGGATCTCGCAGAGCGAGGACGCACCCACCGGTCTGCTCCAGTTGGAGAGCGGACGGGCGGTCGCCACCATCGTCGACTACCCCGTCGCCCAGATGTTCGCCGAGAAGAACAAGGCGTACCAGGTCATCCCCACCCAGTACGGGGCCGCGCCCTGGGGCATCGCCGTGGCCAAGGACAAGAGCGGCCTCCGTGACGCCGTGCAGAAGGCCCTCCAGGACCTGATCGACGACGGCGGCTACAAGAAGATCCTCGACTCCTACGGCGTCGCGGGCAGTGCCGTGCCCAAGGCCACCATCAACGACGGGCAGTGAGTTCCGCGGTGAACACCGACACATCCGACGTCAGCAAGACCGGCGTCACCGACGGGGATCTCGACGATCTCTCGCTGCGGGTGACCCGGCGCCCCCGGCCCGGGCGGTGGGTGGCCGTGGCCGCCGCCACCCTGTTCACCGTGTGGCTCGCCTACACCGTGATCATCAATCCCAATCTCCACTGGGACGTCATCGCCGACTACCAGTTCGACGGTGTGATCCTCGAAGGTCTGTGGGTGACGATCCAGCTCACCCTGATCTCCATGGTCGTGGGCATCGTGATCGGTGTCCTCATCGCGGTGATGCAGCTCTCGCAGAGCCCGGTGCTCCGCATCACGGCGAGCGCCTACACCTGGTTCTTCCGGGGCACGCCCCTGCTCGTCCAGCTCATCTTCTGGTTCAACCTCGCGCTCTTGTTCCCGGTGATCAGCATCGGCATCCCGTTCGACGGGCCCAAGCTCGTGGAATGGCAGACCAACGCGGTCATCACCGGTTTCGTCGCGGCGCTGCTCGGTCTCTCCATCAACGAGGGCGCCTATATGGCGGAGATCGTGCGGGCCGGCATCCAGAGCGTGGACCCCGGTCAGCGCGAGGCCGGCGAATCCATCGGCATGTCGAACCGCAAGATCCTCACGCGGGTGGTCCTGCCGCAGGCGATGCGGGTCATCATCCCACCGTTCGGCAACCAGTTCATCTCCATGTTGAAGACGACGTCCCTGGTCTCGGTCATCGCGGGTGCTGATCTGATGACCGTCTCCCAGCACCTGTACCTGGCCAACTTCGAGGTCATCGCCCTGCTCATGGTGGCGTCGATCTGGTACCTCGTGCTCACCACGGTCGCCAGCATCGCCCAACACTTCATCGAACGCCGGTACAACCCCGGCGCCACACCGGTGCGCCGACGGGTCCTGGCGAACCTCAAGCCCGGGCGCACCGCCAAGGGGGCAGCGTGAACGACATCGTCCTGCGGGCCCGTGGGGTCCGCAAGAAGTTCGGTGACATCGAGGTCCTCAGGGGCATCGACCTCGAAGTGCGCACCGGTGAGGTGCTGTGCGTCATCGGCCCCTCGGGATCGGGCAAGTCGACCCTGTTGCGGTGCTTCAACCATCTGGAGCGGATCGAAGCCGGTCGCATCTGGGTGGACGGCGAACTCGTCGGCTACGAACAGCACGGGCCGAACCGTGGAGTGCTGCGGGAGCGCCGTCCGCGCGACGTCCGCAAGCAGCGCGAGCGGATCGGCATGGTCTTCCAACGGTTCCACCTCTTCCCCCACCGCACCGCCCTCCAGAACGTGATGGAGGGGCCGGTCACGGTCAAGGGCCTCCCCCGGTCCCGGGCCGAGCAACAGGCCGTCGAACTCCTGGACCGGGTCGGGCTCGCAGACCGGGCCGATCACTATCCGGCGCAGCTCTCCGGTGGTCAACAGCAGCGGGTCGCCATCGCCAGGGCGCTGGCGATGGAGCCTACGCTGATGCTGTTCGACGAGCCCACGTCCGCCCTGGACCCCGAGTTGGTCGGCGAGGTCCTGGGGGTGATGCGCGATCTGGCCCGCAGTGGCATGACGATGATCGTGGTCACCCATGAGATGGGCTTCGCCCGTGAGGTGGCGGACCGCGTCGTCTTCATGGACGAGGGAGCCGTCGTCGAGGCGGGTCGACCCGACGAGGTGTTCACCGATCCGCGTCACGAACGCACGCGGGCCTTCCTGTCGACGGTCCTGTGATGGGCGACTACGACCTCGTCCTGCGCGGGGGCACCGTCGTCGACGGTACCGGTACCCCCGCCGTTCGGGCCGATGTCGCCGTGCACGACGGACGCATCGCTGTACTGCCCCCGGGAACGCGGACGAGCGCGATCGAGGAGGTGGATGCGACCGGGCAGGTCGTCGCCCCCGGATTCATCGACGTCCACACCCACTCCGACGCGCTCGCGGCACCTCACGGGGCCGATGACGCCGAGGGGGCGATTGAGCGCCTGCGGTTGGCACCCCTGCTCCAGGGGGTGACCACCGAGATCAGTGGGAACTGCGGCATCAGCCTCTTCCCCTCGTTGCCCGAGTTGCTGCCGGAACTCGCCGAGCACGTGCGGGTGTCCTTCGGGTTGGGGACCGTACCGCCGGCCGTGGACTTCGATGCGTTCGCGGCGGGGCAGGACCCCGCGCTACGTCGTACGCACATCGCTTCGCTGGTGGGACACGGCACCCTGCGCGCGGGAGTGATGGGTTTCGATGCGCGCCCGCCCACGGCGCACGAGCTCCACACCATGTGCGCGTTGCTGGACCGGGCGTTGGAGCAGGGGGCGGCGGGGCTGTCCACAGGACTGATCTATCCCCCGGGCACCTATGCCGGCACCGAGGAGATCATCGCCCTGGCGAAGGTGGCCGCACGGCACGGGAAGCCGTACGTGACGCATCTGCGCGATGAGATGTCGCAGGTGGAGAGTGCGCTGGAGGAGGCCCTTGAGATCGCGGTGCGATCGGGCGCTTCCTTGCAGGTGTCGCACCACAAGACGGCCGGTCGTCATGGTTGGGGTGCAACGCTGCGGACGCTGCCGCGGCTAGAGCGGGCCCGTGCTGAAGGCGTGGACGTGTTGTGCGATGTGTATCCGTACACCGCGGGCAGTACCGTGTTGCACGCCATGCTGCCGCCCTGGACCAGTGAGGGCGGTGTGGGCGCCATGTTGGAGCGGTTGCGGCGGCCCGAGCAGCGCGACCGGATCCGGTGGGACATCGAGCACGGGGTGTCGGGCTGGGAGAACACCGTCGGCAACGGTGGTTGGGACCTGATAGCGGTGGCTGCGGCTTCGACGCGGCCCCGGGCGGAGGGCCGGCGCATCGCAGCGTTGGCAGCGGAAGCGGGTGTCGATCCCGTCGATTACGTGTGTGAACTGCTGCTCGCCGAGCGCGGCGAGGTGACCATCATCAGCCACTCCATGCACGAGGACGACGTTCGGCGGGTCCTGGCCAGTCCCCTGTCCATGATCGGCTCGGACGGGGTGCCGAAACCCGGTCGGCCTCATCCGCGCTGGGCGGGCAGCTTCAGCAGGGTCCTCGGCCACTACGGCCGTGACCAGGGTCTACTGTCCCTGGAGAGTGCCGTGCACAAGATGACGGGACTGCCGGCCCGGCGGTTCGGGCTCACCGGGCGCGGTGTCGTCCGGGACGGCGCCCGCGCCGATCTGGTGGTGTTCGATCCGGACACCGTGCAGGACGCGGCGACCTTCGAGCAGCCGTTGCTGGCACCGCGGGGTGTGAGCTCGGTGGTGGTGGCGGGGCGGACGGCGGTGCGCGACGGTCGTCCGACCGATGTGAGGGCGGGAGAAGTGGTGAGGGTTCGATGAGTCTGGCCAGGGTGGTCGCCACCGCGCGACGCTCGGCGGCGCTGCCGTTGGTCCTTGCTGTGGCCGCCGTCGACGTGGACGGGGGCGAGACGGTGGGTCTCGACGAGCAGGTCGTGCTGCCGGTCGCCTCCGCGTCGAAGGTGCTGCTGTTGGCCGAGGTGTCCCGCAGGATCGACGCGGGTGAGTTGCGTCCGGACGAACCGGTGGCGATCCATGAGGCGGATGCCGTGGGGGGTACCGGGCTGCTGTCCCGGCTCAGCCGACGTGACTGGACGGTCGAGGACCTGGCCTGGTTGACCGCGTCGGTCAGTGACAACACTGCCACCAATGCGCTGCTGCGCACGGTGGGCCTGGACTCGACCGCCCGCTTGGCCCAGGTGTTGGGACTGGGGCACCTCGCGCTGCACGACATGGTGCGCGATGTCCGCGGGCCGGAGGTGCCACCCGTCTTCGCCACCGGTACGGCAGGGGATCTGGCTCATCTGCTGGCCCATGCGATGCGGGGCACGATGGTCTCGCCACAGGCGTCGGCCCGGCTGCTGGGATGGATGCGCACCAACACCGACCACGGGTTGGTGCCCGCCCTGATCGCCCACGATCCGTACGCGCCGTTCCCCGGGCCGCCGTCGGGCGGGGAGTTGTTGGTGGCCAACAAGACCGGCACCGACCCGGGGATCAGGGCCGATACGGGGGTCATCATCGGAACGCGACGGTTGGCGTACGCGGTGGTGGCGCACTGGGACACGGCACTCGGGTCCAGTACGGAACGGGCTGCGGTGCATGCGATCCGCGATGTGGGGCGGACCCTGGCCGCGTGTGCCGGACAAGACGTCCACGGCAACTGACGGGGGCGGCTCCCGCTCGGTCAGCGGTGTGGGGCGGGGCCGCTCGGCGTACGGAACGGGAGTCTCACGCCCACTGCGTCTCTAGCAGCGAGCCGACCTCTTGGGCCGCCGCCCGCAGGTCGGTGAGGAACGCACGGAGCAGCGGGTTGCGATTGGTGGCGCGGGTGGCGACCCCGATCCTGCGGTGGAGTTGGGGGTGGTCGAGCCGGCAGACGTGCACGCCCGCCGTGTCACCGAGGCCGAGTGCGGGGACGAGCGCGATGCCCATTCCGGCGCGGGCGAGGTTGATGGTGACCTGGTAGTGGTCGCTGCGGCAGCGGACCCGGGGGAGGAAGCCCTCCGCCGCGCAGGCGCGTTCCAGTACCGGTTCGCCGGTGTCACCGCCGCGCGTACCGATCCATGTCTCCCCCTCCAGTTGGGCCAGCCGTACGGTCGCGCGCTGGCCGAGCCGGTGGCGGAGCGGAACGACGACGAGTTGTGGTTCGTCGAAGAACATCTCCACGTCGACGGCCGCCTGCCGGCACCAGGGGTCAAGGGGGTGTTCAAAGACGACGGCGGCGTCCAACCGGCCCGCCTCCAGGTCGGGCAGCAGTTCGTGCGGTTGGCCGAGGATGAGTTCGAGTTCGACCTGCGGGCGCTGCACGGCGAAGACGGCGAGGGCCCTCGGGAGGAGCTCCAGGCCCGATGAGGCGAAGAATCCGAGGCGCAACAGGCCCGCCTCCCCCGCGGAGTGCCCGCGCAGATCGTCCTGGGCGACGGCCATCAGATCGGCGATCGCCTGGGCGTGTTCGGCAAGTCGCTGCCCGGCGGGGGTCAGCCGCAGGCTCTGCGGTGCCCGTTCGACCAGGGCCACGCCGAGTTCCTGCTCCAGTCGGGCGAGCTGGTGGGAGATCGCGGAGGGGCTCAGGTGGAGTGCCTGGGCGGCGGCCACGATGGTGCCCCTGCGGGCGATCTCCAGCAGGACGTGCAGTCGAGCACTGTTGAGCATCGGGCTAGGTTAGGGCCTTCCTTGCGGGTGCTGTCGACCGGACGGCCCGGGCAGGTGTCCTCACCCGCCCGGGCCCGTGCGGTTCTAGGCGGTCGTAGTGCGTGCCGCCACGAGTTCACCGGCGCCCGAGGGGATGGACACCGCGACGGGGGTGACGTCGGTGTCCAGACGCAGCAGATCGTCCTCCGTCTCGCGGCGGACCACGACGCGGGCGTCACCGTCGCGGACGAAGACCACGGCGGGCCGCGGCAGCTTGTTGTAGTTGGACGCCATCGCATAGCCGTAGGCGCCGGTCACCGGGGTGGCCAGCACATCGCCCACCTGGAGGTCGGCGGGCAGCGCTGCGTCGTCGATGATGACGTCGCCGCTCTCGCAGTGCTTGCCGACGAGCCGGGCGCGCAGTGGACGCGGGGATCGGGGGGCGCGGGGCAGGAACGCTTCGTAGCGGCTGGCGTACAGGGCGGGGCGGAGGTTGTCGCTCATGCCGCCGTCGACGCTGACGTAGGTCCGTACGCCGTCGATGTGCTTGATCGTGCCGACCCGGTAGAGGGTCAGTCCGGCCCGGGCGACGATGGAGCGGCCCGGTTCGACGACGACTTCGCCCTCCCAGCCCGCGCCTCGCGCAGCGTCGCGGACGCGCACGGCCCATTCGGCGAACGTGGGGGCGTTCTGTCCCGCCTCGTAGACGACGCCAAGTCCCCCGCCGACGGTGAGTCCGCAGACTCCCGACTGCGCGGCGAAGCGGGCGACGGCCGCTGCTCCTTCCGCGAGTTCCCGCGTATCCAGCACCTGGGAGCCCACGTGCGCGTGGACGCCCTCCAAGATCATCGCCGAGGAGGCTGCGGCGCGGCGCACGGCCGTCGTCGCGGTTCCGTCCGCGAGGCCGAAGCCGAACTTGGAGTCGCTGCCGCCGGTCCGGATGGATTCATGGGCGCCGGCTGCGACCCCGGGGGCCACCCTGAGTTGGATGCGGGCCGGGGGTAGTTCTCCGGTGGCGTGGAGCCGTTCGATCCGGTCCATCTCGTCGAAACTGTCGACGACGACGTGTCGTACGCGGGCGGAGATCGCGGTGCGCAGTTCGGCCTCGTCCTTGTTGTTGCCGTGGAGCACGATCCGGTCGGCGGGTACACCGGCCCGGAGGGCGACGGCCAGTTCGCCGCCGGATGCGACGTCGAGGAGCATGCCCTCCTCGTGCGCCAGTCGGGCCATGGCGGTGCACAGGAACGCCTTGGAGGCGTAGGCGACGTTGTCGCAGCCGAAGGCGGCGACGGCCTCGCGGCAGCGTCGGCGCAGGTGTTCCTCGTCGTAGACAAACAGGGGCGTGCCGAAGCGGCGTGCCAGTTCGGTGAGCGGGACGGCGCCGACGGTC
Source organism: Streptomyces sp. NPDC005963 (assembly GCF_040638655.1). Classification (NCBI taxonomy): domain Bacteria; kingdom Bacillati; phylum Actinomycetota; class Actinomycetes; order Kitasatosporales; family Streptomycetaceae; genus Streptomyces; species Streptomyces sp. NPDC005963. The sequence goes on from NZ_JBEXVD010000014.1 coordinate 68,981, forward strand.
AGTCCTGCCGGACCCTCCTCGGCCGTGAGGGGCAGCAGTTCTGGCTCGATGGCTGACGACATGGTTCCTCCCCGAAAGCGGACTCCTTGCCATCCTGTGGCCTGACACTGGGGCCACAAAAGCGCATTCTTCTCGTGGTGAGCATCGATTTTTACGATGCTCTGATCGGAGGGGCCGTCATGAACCCGAAGGGTGACCGCTTCGGACGGATTTCGGGTGTCGGTCCACCGGGAGGGTGCCCCGGGCATGGGACCCTCGGCCCGTCGGACGCTCGCCCGAACCCTCAACCCCAACCACGGGAACGCATCCGGCTCGGCCGGGCACGGACGGGTGGCGCGGCGCAGGAGACCCGCGGCCGGAGCCCGGGCCGAGGACCTTGGGCGGGAGACCCGATGGATGTCAGTACGTTCTACGCGCTGTTCTCGGCCACCTGTTTCACCCTGGTGGGGCTCTGGTGGAACGTCGTGCAGAACCATCCTGACTGGCTGCGTTCGGACGCCCTGCGCCGGGTGGTGGGCGGGATCTACCTGTCGTTCCTCCTGCCCGCGCTGATGGGTCTGTTCGCTCAGGTAGGGGGCGTGAAGACGCCGGAGATCTGGCGGGCCAGCTTTGTGGTACTCGCCGTGATCGGCTGTGCGTCCACGGTACGACTGCTCGGCCGTAGCGGCGGGGACCCGGGCGCGGGGTCACTGGCCGTCCCCCAAGTCGTGGCGTGTCTGCTCTATCTGCTGATCGCTGTGGTGGGGGTGGCGCCCGAGGTGGCCGATCCGATCGAGCTGCGCCCCATCCAGGCCGAGGCGATCTTGTTGAGCCTCCTGGTGCTGATGGGGCACGGGCTGGTGTGGCGGTTCATGGCAGGCGTCGGACGCCCCGACCCCGCGTGAGGACGGGCCGGTCTCCCGTACGGCCCCCGCCACGGACCGGTCATAAGGTCGGGGACCCACGGAACCAGGCGCTCCGGGACCGTGCCCCCCGTACGGCGGGCGTGGACACACCGGCTCGATGTGTCCACGCCCCCGGCCTATCGACCCACGTAACGACGGAGGTGTTGTGCCGTCAGGGTGTCCGAGGAGTCGACGAGTTCGGTGGGGGTGCCGGTGAACACCACACGCCCGCCGTCGTGACCACCGCCGGGCCCGAGGTCCACCAGCCAGTCCGCATGGGCCATGACCGCCTGGTGGTGTTCGATCACCACGACCGTGTTGCCCTCGTCGACCAGCCGATCGAGCAGGGCGAGGAGCTTGTCCACGTCGGCCATGTGGAGGCCCGTGGTCGGTTCGTCCAGGATGTAGGTCGAGGACTTCTCGGCCATGTGGATCGCCAGTTTGATCCGCTGCCGTTCGCCTCCGGAGAGGGTGTTCAGCGGCTGGCCGAGCCGGAGGTATCCGAGGCCGACGTCATTGAGCCGCCCGAGGATGGTGTGGGCCTGACCTGACGGGAAGAAGTCGTACGCCTCGGCGATCGACATCCCGAGGACCTCGCTGATGTTCTTCCCGCGCAGTTGGTAGGTGAGCACCTCGGGGGTGAACCGTTTGCCCTCGCACTTCTCGCAGACCGAGGCGACACCGGCCATCATGGCCAGATCGGTGTAGACGAGCCCGAGGCCGTTGCAGTGCGGACACGCGCCTTCGGAGTTGGCGCTGAAGAGAGCGGCCTTGACACCGTTCGCCTTGGCAAACGCCGTACGGATGGGGTTGAGGAGGCCCGTGTAGGTGGCGGGATTCGAGCGCCGGGAGCCCCGGATCGGTGACTGGTCGGCGACGACGACGCCTTCTCGGTCCGCGAGGTAGCCGTGGATCAGGGAGCTCTTTCCGGACCCGGCGACGCCGGTCACGACGGTGAGCACCCCGAGCGGGATCTCGACGCTGACGTCCTGGAGGTTGTGCCGGTCAGCCCCCTTGATGGAGATGTGTCCGCGCGGGGTGCGAACGGTCTCGCGGAGTCGGGTCCGGTGCTCGAGATGGCGCCCGGTCAGCGTGTCGGAGGCGCGCAGCCCGTCGACGTCCCCGCTGAAGCAGATCTCGCCCCCGCCCTCTCCGGCGCCCGGCCCGAGGTCCACCACGTGGTCGGCGATCGCGATGACCTCGGGCTTGTGCTCCACGACGAGGACGGTGTTGCCCTTGTCGCGCAGGAGCAGCAGCAGGTCGTTCATCCGTTGGATGTCGTGCGGGTGCAGCCCGATGGTGGGCTCGTCGAAGACATAGGTGACGTCGGTGAGGGACGAGCCGAGGTGGCGGACCATCTTGACCCGCTGCGCCTCTCCGCCGGAGAGGGTGGAGGCGGACCGATCCAGGCTGAGGTAGCCGAGTCCGATTTCGGTGAGGGAGTCGAGGAGGTGGCGCAGTCCGACGAGCAGCGGCGCGACCGAGGGGTCCTCGATGGTGCGGATGAAGTCGGCGAGATCGCTGATCTGCATCGACGAGCACGCGGCGATGTTCACACCGTCGATCGTCGAGGAGAGGGCGGCTTGGCTGAGGCGCGTGCCTTCGCAATCCGGGCAGCGGGTGAAGACCACCGCGCGGTCGACGAAGGTCCGGATGTGGGGCTGGAGCGCCTCGCGGTCCTTGACGAGCCAGGTGCGCTGGAGCTTGGCGGCGAGTCCTTCGTAGGTGAAGTTGTTGGACCCGACCCTGACCTTGACGGACTCCTTGTGGAGGAGGTCGGCCCACTCCTGCTCGGTGAACTCGTGGAGCTTCTTGTCCGGGTCGAAGAAGCCGGAGCCGGCGACGATGGACCACGGCCAGGAGTCCACCGCATGGCCGGGAATGGTGATCGCGCCCTCGTTCAGGGACTTCCCACGGTCGACGAGTTGGTCGGTATCGATCTGTGATATCTCGCCGAGGCCCTCGCACCGGGAGCACATTCCCTCGGGCAGATTGAAGCTGAAGGCCCCTGACGTGCCGATGTGCGGGGTACCCAGACGGCTGTAGACGATCCGGAGCATGGTGTAGGCGTCGGTGGCGGTGCCCACCGTGGAGCGCGAGTTGGCACCCATCCGCTCCTGGTCGACCACGATCGCGGCACTGAGGTTGTGCAGGCCGTCGACGTCCGGACGGCCGAGGCTGGGCATGAACGACTGGATGAATGCGGTGTAGGTCTCGTTGATCAGCCGTTGGGACTCGGCGGCGATGGTCCCGAAGACCAGGCTCGACTTGCCGGACCCGGACACTCCGGTGAAGACCGTAAGACGGCGCTTGGGAAGGTCAATGTCGACATTGCGTAGATTGTTCTCACGTGCTCCTCTGACCTGAATGACGCTGTGAAGATCGGCGGGTACCTGGGGCGGTGGACTGCCAGCGGCGGACATACGGAAGGGCCTTTCCTTTTTCTTCATCGCGGATCATGGAGAAACGCCCTGCTGGAGCGGGTGCACACGACCTCCCCGCCCCGACCCGTCAGAACGGGGGCGCACTCTCCGCACCCATCTTCGCGCATGGCCGGGAGCGACCCGCCGCGTTGGAGTCGATGAGACTTCTCTCCTTCGGCGGCCACGCGGGCAGCCGCCGGGCGAGACTCGTCGCCAACTGTCCACCGGCATGTCCGCGAAGGGCGACCCAAGCGCACCGGAGGGAAGTGTCGGCACACAGAAGCACCTAAAAGGTCCAGACCTATTGACGGGCTGGTCTAGTCCTTTTAATCTCTGCTCACCTCAGCGGATTTGGTCCTCGGCGTGCGCACGTCCGAACCCAACACGCTGGACCCCCACGCATTTTGAGCGAGGCCGATTCACCCCCGCGCCCCACACGGGCGGCGGGCCCCCCACCAGGAGGACCGACCGTGCTGTCCCTCACCCGTAAGAGAGCATCGCTGCTCGCCGTCGGCGCTGCCGCCGCCGCGCTGGTGGCTAGTTCGCTCTCCCCTGGCGTCTCGGAGGCCGCCTCGCAGGAGGCATGTCGCCCCGACGGCCTCTACTCGACGCCGGGCGTCGACGTCCCGTACTGCTCCGTCTACGACGCCGACGGGCGCGAGAAGATGGGTACGGATCACCAGCGCCGCATCATCGGGTACTTCACCAACTGGCGTACGGGCAAGGACGGCGCACCCGCCTACCTCGTCTCGGACATCCCGTGGAAGAAGATCACCCACATCAACTACGCGTTCGCGCACGTCGACCAGACCAACAAGCTGTCGGTCGGCGCGGACGGTCCGGACAACGCCTCGACCGGGATGACTTGGCCGGGAGTCACCGGCGCCGAGATGGACCCGGGCTACGCCTACAAGGGCCACTTCAACCTTCTGAACAAGTACAAGAAGGCCAATCCCCATGTGAAGACGCTCGTTTCGGTCGGCGGTTGGGCCGAGACCGGCGGCATCCTTCAGGGTGACACCCGGATCAACTCCGGTGGCTTCTACTCGATGACCACCAACGCCGACGGTTCGGTGAACACGGCGGGCATCAACACCTTCGCCGACTCCGCCGTCGACTTCATCAAGAAGTACGGCTTCAACGGCGTCGACGTCGACTACGAGTACCCGACGTCGATGAAGGACGCGGGCCACCCGGCCGACCACACCCTGGCCAACGGCCGTCGTGCGGGTCTCGCCAAGAGCTACTCCGTGCTGATGAAGACCCTGCGCGAGAAGCTGGACCGCGCCGGCGCGGCCGACGGCAAGCACTACATGCTGACCGTGGCGGCCCCTTCGTCGGGTTACCTCCTGCGGGGCATGGAGACCTTCCAGGTGCAGAAGTACCTGGACTACGTCAACATCATGTCCTACGACCTGCACGGTGCCTGGAACGAGCACGTCGGTCCCAACGCCGCGCTGTACGACGACGGCAAGGACAGCGAGCTCGCCGGCGCGAACGTCTACGGCACCTCGCAGTACGGCGGCATCGGCTACCTCAACACGGACTGGGCCTACCACTACTTCCGCGGGTCGATGCCCGCGGGCCGCATCAACGTGGGCCTGCCGTACTACACCCGTGGCTTCAAGAACGTCCAGGGCGGTACGGACGGTCTGTGGGGCAAGGCCGCTGCCACCACGTGTCCCGCCGGGTCGAACCTGACCAAGTGCGGTGACGGTGCGGTCGGCATCGACAACCTGTGGAGCGAGAAGGACACCGCGGGCAAGGAGTCGCCCGCCGGCTCCAACCCGATGTGGCACGCCAAGAACCTGGAGAAGGGCGTCGTCGGCGACTACCTCCCCAAGTACGGCTTCCCGGCGAACACCACGCTGACCGGCACCTACGCCCGCAAGTACGACTCGACGCTGGTCGCGCCGTGGCTGTGGAACGCGCAGAAGAAGGTCTTCCTCTCCACCGAGGACGAGCAGTCCATCACCACCAAGGCCGACTACGTGGTGAACAAGGGCATCGGCGGCACGATGATCTGGGAGCTGGCGGGCGACTACGCCTGGAACGCGACCAAGGGTCAGTACGAGCCGGGTGAGACCCTCACCACGCTGATGTACGAGAAGTTCAAGGCCGCGGCACCCTACGGCGCCAAGAAGTCGAACACCGCGCTGCCCACCGAGGCGGTCAACGTCGACGTCGACTTCGGTCAGTTCGCCCTCGGCGACAGCAACTACCCGATCAGCCCCAAGCTGACGATCACCAACAACACCAAGACGGCACTGCCCGGCGGCACCGAGTTCCAGTTCGACTACGGAACCTCGGCTCCGGCCAACGCCAAGGACCAGTCCGGCTTCGGTGCCACCATCATCAAGAGCGACCACACCGGCAACAACATCGGTGGTCTGAAGGGCGACTTCAACCGGGTCTCCCTGAAGCTGCCGGCGTGGCAGACGGTTGCCCCGGGCGCCTCGGTCCAGCTGGACTTCGTGTACTACATGCCGGTCTCGACCCCCTCCAACTGGACGGTGAAGATCGGCAGCAAGACGTACGCGATCGCCAGTGACCTGGCCCGCGGCACCACCGTGGTGGAGCCCGATGGCGGTACCACCGGCGGAACCACCAGCGGTACGACCAGCGGCACCACCTCGGGCACGACCAGCGGTACGACCAGTGGTACGACTGCCGGCACGACCAGTGGCACGACCAGCGGTACCACCTCCGGCACCACGAGCGGCACCACCTCGGGCACGACCAGCGGCACCACCGCAGGAACCGGCGGCACTTGCACCGCGCCTCCGTGGAACGCGGGCACCGAGTACCCGGGCGGCACCACCGTGTCCCACAAGTCGAAGAACTGGAAGTCGAAGTGGTGGACGAAGGGCGATGAGCCCGGGACCACCGGCGAGTGGGGCGTCTGGACGGATCTCGGTCCCTGCTGACCGGGTGACCACCTCCTGACCCCGTAGACCCGAAGGCCCCCGGCGGCGCAATCCCTGACCTTGTCGCCACCGGGGGCCTTCGTCATACCCACACACCGCGACGGTCGTGACACGACGCCCCGTTCGGGCGCCCGTCAACCGGCCGACGGGGTCGAACCACACCGAATGCCCACCATCCGGGATGACCGGGGAGCGCGGCACGCAGTCACCTCACCATCGAGCACAACCCCGGGTGGAGATCGAGAATGGCCAATAGCTACCAGAGTCTGATGCCCCCAACCGCCGAACGATCTAGCGTCGTTGGCATGGTCAAACTCACCCGGACGGCCACGGCCGTCACCCTCGCCCTGTCACTCGCCGCACCCCTCGCCATCGCCGGCAGCGCCAGCGCCGCAACCGGCGCTCAGGACACCGTCGCCCGCAGCGCACCCGCAGCGGTCGCGGACTTCCCGCGCCTGCCCCGCCCGACCGGGAAGTACGCGGTCGGCAGCACCACCCTCCACCTCGTGGACCAGTCCCGTACGGACCCTTGGGTTCCCAGTGCCGACGGTCGCGAGTTGATGGTCACCCTCCACTACCCCGCCGCCCGTGCGGGCGACGGCCGCCACGCCCGGTACGCCACCGCCGAGGAGGCGAGGCTGTTGGTGGAGGGCAGTCAACTCGGCGGGCTCGTACAGCCGGAGAAGCTCAGCGGGATGCGGACCCACAGCCGGGTCGGCGCCCGCCCCGCACCCGGACAGTTCCCGCTGGTGGTCCTCTCCCCCGGATTCACCGTCTCCCGCTACACCCAGACCGCCCTGGCGGAAGACCTCGCCAGCCGCGGCTACGTCGCAGCTTCCGTCGACCACGCGTACGAGTCCTACGGCATCGCCGTGCCGGGCAACCGCATGTTGACCTGTGTCGCGTGCACGGCGCTGGAAGGGGGCACGCCCGGCAGTGTGGTCACCTCGACCCGGGCCGCGGACGTCTCGTACCTCCTCGATGCGCTGACCGGCCCGGAGCCGGTGTGGCGCAATGCGGACATGATCGACAGCGACCACATCGGCATGGCGGGGCACTCCATCGGGGGTGCGAGCGCCGCCAGCGCCATGATCGCCGATTCCCGGGTCGACGCCGGCATCAACATGGACGGGGGGTTCTGGGAGCCACTACCCCCGGAAGGGCTCCGCGGCCGGCCCTTCATGATGATCGGCACGGAGGAGTCATCGGTGCCCGGTAGCGAGGAGGAGCGCAACTGGTCCGAGACGTACCGCGCCCTCGACGGCTGGAAGCGTTGGCTGACCGTCGCCGGGTCGGACCACATGTCCTTCTCGGACAGCCCACTCATCGCCGAGCACTTCGGTCTGCCCCAGACCCCCCTGCCGGCCAAGCGCGCCGTCAAGCTCACCCGCACCTATGTGGCGGCCTTCTTCGACCAGCATCTGCGGGGCCGGCCGCAGCCGCTCCTCAAGGGCCCCACCGACGCCCATCCCGAGGTGAAGTTCCACACCCCGTGAGCGGGCCGGTGTCACCGGCCCGCGGGGGCGGGTGACACCGATCCCGATGCGGATGCGTTGTGCGGTGGCCCCACGGCGAGCAGCCGTGGGGCCACCGCGTCGTTCGGGCACCCCCGTTCCGGGTCCGCGAGGCGTCCTCAGACGGGTCGGTGGTCCCAGCCCCGTGCCGTACGGGTGAGCTCGCCGAAGCCGTGCCGTAGAAGGCCCTCGATCTCCGTCTCCTCGTCGGGCGTGGCATACGCGAGGAGACGATCGGTGCCGCCCAGGGTCAGCCAGTGACGTGCCTGGCCCAGCAGCCAGGGCAGCAGCTCGGGGTGCGGATCGTCGGGCAGCTCAAGGTCGCAGACGTCCGCCATGCCCGTGGAGCGTGCGTGCCGTTCCGGGCGGTCCAGCGTGGTGTCCAACTCGATGAACGCGATCTCTTCGGCGTCGAGCACGGCACCGATGCGCGTTCCCCAGGAGCCGAGGGTCCTGCGGACGGTCAACCCGAGCAGTGGCGCGGGCCCTGGAGCAGGCAGGTCGACCACCCGGGCGAGGAAGAGGACCTCCGTCCGTCCGGAGTGCACAAAGCCGGCGCGCTCCAGCGCGGAGCGCACGTGGGGCCACTGGTCCGGCACCCCGTAGACGCCCGGAACGGGAAGCCGACCATCCGCGTGCCTCGATCGCACACCCCACCGGTTGAACCGTGCGAGGCAGGCGGCCATCAGGAGATCGGCGACCTGCTCGGCACCGGGCTCCCCATCGGCATCGGGGTGGTGCAGGAACCAGCCGAGGTGGCCGGTGCCCCGGTAGTCCTCGCCGACGTCCGGAGCGCTGCCGTAGCGCAGCAGATGGGCGGCGGCCACGATCCGTCCGGAGTGCTCCACCACGAGGGTGGTGCGCTCGGTGATCCAGGGGTCGGTGACGATCTCTTCGGGGCAGCGTTCCAAGCTACTGAGGACGGTGTTCACCGAGGCGACGGCGCCGGGGATGACGGCGGCGGCGTGCATATTGACCAAGGTGGTGAGCTGATCGCGATCTTCGCGATGGAAGGGACGCACCTGCAAAGAAGCGGGCATGACAGAGCCTCCGTGGAGTGGAAACGGGGAAGGCCGCCATGAGGTGCGGTACGCAAACCACCCTAGCAGCCTGCCGGAACACTCCGTCGAAGGCGCGGTTCGCGACGGCTCGGCGTCGTGTCACCGTATGGGCGGATGAGGTCACGGTGCTGGGTGCCGGGGCAGTGCGGTCCGCCCCGGCGCTGACGAACAGGGCGGATCAGTTCCCCCGGCTCCAACGGAACTCGATCTCCGGGAACCGTCGCGAAGGGGCCCTGAGCAGCGGGGCGGGACGACGGGCGAGGAAGCGACCGAAGAACGCGACCGCGTAGGCGCGGGTGATCTCCGAGCCCCGGTCGGCCGGCAGGGTCCCGAAGGCACCCTGCCATTCCTCCGCGGGCCAGACCGTACGCAGTCCGATGGCCTCGGCGTAGGCGGGCAGATCGGTGGCGGTCAGATGTCCGCCGTCAGCCAGGTGGAGATGGCGTCCCCAGCCGTGGTGCGCGGTGCGCCAGCGCCCCCAACTCTCGTGGTCAGGCGCGGACGTGAGGAGCAGATAGGGCCGGTCCAGACCGACATCGGGGACTGTGGTGCCGAAGAGTCCGCCGTCGAGGTTGAGCCCGGCGATGAAGCGTCGGTCCTGGCGCATCGCCTCCGCAGCCGCCGGTCCGCCCATGGAGTGGCCCAGCAGCCCGATGCGCGGTGGCAGTACATGGCGTTCGGTCAGACGGTCCGCGACGAACCGCAGGTCAGCGGCGCGTACCGCGATCTCAAGACGGTCCTGCGCATCCCAGTCGTCCGGGTTGGCCGGGAGGCTGCCGAGGATCAACCGCCCGTCCGGGAAGGCGACGACTGCCGCGTCGTGGGTGTGGTCGACGGCGGCCACGAGATGCCCGTGCGAGGCGAGTTCGACGGCGAGGGACGTGGTCAGGGCTCGGACGGAGCCGCGTCCATGGCTGAGGATGATGAGGGTGGGCAGGCGCGGGGCCCGGCGGCCGGCAGTCGCTCCGGTGCGCACACGGGCCAGCGCGCCGGCCGGCGCGCCCCAGCCGGACTCCAGTACGTGCGCGGCCCGCGGGTGGATGTACGTGGTGTCGGCACCGCCGGTGGGCGTGCTGGGGAACCAGAGTTGGACCATCAGTTCGCGGGGACCGGGCCTCGGGGACAGGGGGTCGGTGCGGGTCTGATCGACCAGCGGGAAGGAGTGGCTGGCCACGGCCAGTCCACCCGAGGGGCGGGGCAGCCGCAGTGGGCCTCCGGTCAGGGGGGTGGCGGCGTGGGCGATGCCGGGCAGGGCAGCCGCGACGGCCGCGCCTCCGGCCCCCAGCAGCAGGGAACGACGAGCGAGCACCGAAACCTCCTGGGGCCGCGGGAGCGGGAGTGTTCCCGGGGCACGCACACCATAATTGGTCCGGACCAATTTTCGTGAGGGTTTGAGGATCACGCATCTGACCTGTGCCTCGGTCGAGTTGTTCGCACCAACGACCCGACGGTTTGCCACTCTCCCCGACAGGGGAGCAGCTGCCGGAGCCGTTCCACCGGACACCGAGCAGGAACGCACCGAACGCCCCCTGCGAGTGACTGCCCGCTGTTGCGGGCGACCGTCGCCACCACTCTTTCGGGTCGGACCGAACCGGGGAATGAGGCATCTCCACACCTGGTCCGTGCAGTTCGTAGCGGTACCACCGCCGTCTCCCGGCACCCGGGGAGCGCTGCCCACCGACCCTCAGGAGGAGGAGAGTTGCCGACGAGCAGCGTTCAGAAGCACCGGCACCGCACATCACGACACACCGGTCCGACCGGCGGTGGGTACCGACCACCAGGTGTGCCCGGTACGGGGTCTGGGCAGTGCTGTGACGTCGTACGGCGCTGTCCCGCGTCCTGGGGTGGCGGCGCACCGGGTGGCTGGAGATGACTGATGGCACAGACCGGATGGACCCCGGGCGGAGCGCACATCCGCGTGGCCGACGCGGGGCTGCGAGTGCGGGGCGGCAGAGAGGCGCTCCACGGAGTGAGTCTCGACATCGCACCGGGGCAGCTCACGGCGATCGCCGGCGGCAGCGGCGCGGGCAAGTCGCTCCTGCTGGAACTCCTCGCGGGATTACGCCTCCCCTCGACGGGCACGGTCCACCACGACGGCCGGGCGCCGGCTCGCGCCGCGGTGCCCTCCGGCTTCGTGCCCCAGGAGGACATCGTCCACCGCGGGTTGGGTCTGCGCCGCAGCCTGGAGTACGCGGCCCGGCTGCGGGGTGCCGCTCCCGACAGTGTCGACGGCGTGTTGCAGGAGTTGGGGCTCGCCGAGCGCGCCGAGCAGAGCGTGGGAACACTCAGCGGCGGGGAGCGCAAACGCGCCGGCATCGCGGTCGAACTGCTGACCCGCCCCCGGGTGCTGTTCCTGGACGAACCGACATCCGGTCTCGACCCGGCGACCGGCGAGCGGCTCATGGACACCTTGGGCGCGCTGGCGTCCTCCGGGGTCACGGTGGTGCTCACCACTCACTCCCCTGCGGACCTCGCCCGGTGCCACCAGGTGGTCTTCCTCACTCCCGACGGTGGGTTCGCCGGGTCCGGCACGCCGGACGAGGTGCTGCGGCGCTTCGACGCACAGGGCTTCACCGAGGTGTACGCAGCGGTGGCCGAGCCCTCCGCGACGGTCGGTGCGGCTGCTGCCACCGCCTCGGCGACGGGGGCGGCGGCGGCTTCCCCCGCAACCGTTGCCACCGACCGTGTCACCGACCCGGCCGGCCCCCGTGCCGATCCCGTCGGACGAAAGGCTCACGCCACCGAAGCCGACGCGGCATCAGCGGTGATCGAGGAGTCGGTGGTGCGTACGCCGTCCTCGGGGCCCGGAGCGCTCGCCCAGTGGTGGCTGTTGACCCGACGCGGCGGGGAACTCCTGGTACGGGACCGGTTGTCCGCCGCGATCATGGTGGGTTCGCCGCTGATGATCGTGGCGATGTTCGCCCTGTTGTTCCGCCCGGGGGTCTTCGATCCCCACCGGCCGAGCCCGTCGTCGACGGCGATGGTCCTGTTCTGGATCGCGTTCGGCGCCTTCTTCTTCGGCCTCGCCTATGGATTGCTGCAGATCTGCGGAGAGTTGGGCGTGGTCCGTCGTGAACGACTGACCACCCTGCGCCTCGGTCCCTATCTGGCGTCCAAGGTCACCCTGCTGCTGCCGGTGCTCGCCCTGGCGGATGCGATCCTGCTGCTCGTCCTGCGGGCCGGCGACCGGCTGCCGGACGCCGGAGCGGATGTGTACGGTTCGCTGTTCGTGACCAGTGCCCTGGCCTCGGCGGCAGGGCTCGCCCTGGGCCTGTTGACCTCCGCCGCGGTGGCGGACCCGGGCCAGGCCGCCCTGATGCTGCCGTTGTTGTGCTTCCCCCAGGTGTTGTTCTCGGGCGCCTTCGTACCGGTGCCGCTCATGGCGACGGCCGGTCAGTGGATCAGCGTGGCGATGACCAACCGATGGGCGTTCGAGGCACTGGGGTCGGGCGCTGGTCTTGAGACGCTGTGGGCTGGGGGCACATCGCCCCTGGGCCGCCCGTTGCTCACTTCGTACGGCGACAGCTTCGCTCATGAGCCGTGGACCCGGTGGCTGGTCCTCGTCGGGTTCTCGGTCCTGTTCATCGGGGTGGCCGGGTGGCTGCTGCACCGGCGGTGCCCCACCGTCCACCGGCCGGTCGTGAGCCGTCGTCAGCAGGTCAACCGGGGGGCGAGCCCGTCCGGGGAGGGCACGCGGTCCCGGTAGGTGAGCGTGAGGAAGCGAAGGAGTGCGTCGACGTCCGACGGCTGGGATGGCAGCCCCAGGGACACCCGGATCGCTCCGCCCGAGGGCAGCCCCAGACGGGTGAGGTACTCGTCGATCGTGGTGTTCTCACCGTGCCGACCGGTGCGTTGGAGCGCTTTGAAGCCGATGTCGAAGGCGGCCTCGCCGGCACCCGGGTTGCAGAAGCAGCCGGTGCGCAGGGAGATCCCGGCCCGGGCACTGTCCCGGGCGACGATGCGTTCGTCGACCACACCACCACGGGCGTCCAACACATTGAGGGCGAGGGTGCCGCCCCGACGGTGGACGGTCCGCGGGCCGTAGAGCCGCACCAGGGGGCTGCCGTCGCCATGGCGCAGGGCGAGCAACCCCGACAGGAGACGTGCGGTGAGCCGGGCGACGTGGTCGTGGACGGCTTGGACCCCGATGGATTCCACCCAGTCGATACCGGTGCTGATCTCGGGTATCGCATGGAAGTCGACCGTGCCGTCCTCGAAGGCGGCTTCTCCTTCGGCAAGGCGGTGCCATTGGCCCTGGGCGCTCACCACCTGGATCGTGCCGCCCGAGAACCAGGGCCGGCGCAGCAGGCCGAGCGCGGACTTCCGTGCGATGAGGCATCCCACACCGGTGGGGTAGCCGAAGACCTTGTACCAACTCAGTACGGTGAAGTCGGCGGGCCAGCGGCTCAGCCGCAGCCGATTGGTCGGGGCGAAGGCGGCGGCGTCGAGGAGCACGTGCCAGCCGTGTCGTTGGGCGTACGGTATCCACTCCAGCGGGTGCTGCACCCCGCTGAAGTTGGACTGGGCGGGAAAGGCGAAGAGCCCGCGTCCGCCGCGCCGGGGTCTCAGCGCACGGCTGATCTCCGTGTCCGGGACGCGGAGGTCCGGTCCGGTGACGGGCACATAGGTGGTGTGGGCACCCCGGGTTCGGGCGAACTCCCGCAGTCCGTTGACCGAGTTGTGGTTGTCCAGGGTGAGCAGGAGCCGTGCGTGGCGCGGGTGGAAGGGGTAGCCCTCGCCGACGAGTCGGCAGGCTGCGGTCGCATTGGCCGTGAAGACTGCGGTGTACTGCGCGGGGTCGGCGTCGACGAAGTCGAGCACCCGGCGTCTCGCGTCCTCGACGAGTGCGGTGGTGCTGGCGGATGCGGGGCTGTCCGAGTGGGGATTGCCGTAGACGCCTTGGGTGAGCCGGGCCGCTTGGATACGCAGCTGGCGGCGGGCCGGCAGCCCGGAGCCCGTGTAGTCGAGGTACACATGGCTGGTTTCATCGAGGTAGCCGTATTCGGTGGCGCGTAGGTCTGCGAAGTCCGCTTCCGTCATGGAGTCGGCACGTGCTCGATGTCGTGTGTCCTGACGCTTGTCATCGGTGCCGGTCGTCCCGGTTCTGTCTTCGGCCATGCTGTCCCCTGACCGTCGCCCCTCTCCAGGATGCGTCCGGGTGTCGTACATCGGCAAGATGACCTGCCTGCCTCCACGAACCGTGTGGGTGCGGCGGGGCGAATGGGGCGGGGACCGCGAGCGCCTTCTGGCGCGTGGAGTGTCGCGGTTCGGCGACGGGGACGGCAGATTGCGTATCACCGCAGGCCGCGGCCACTGCGGAGGAGGTGTCTAGGGAAAACCGGGGCCGTGCGCCCCGGGTGGCGCCCACGTCACGTTCAGTGAACTCGATGGGCTGTCGATGAAGATCCCACCGTGCCGAACCGGCCGCCCGGTGCCCGTTGGAAGCGATCAGTTCGCGCCAAAGCAGCCACCCTCCCTCCGGAAGCCGGCCTGCGGATGATCGATACGAGCGGGTTCCTCGATTCCTTCGAGCACATGCGCTCGAAGGAATCGAGACAACCTCGGTGGGGGTACGGCGATCGTGGTGTGATTGTTCGAAGAATCGGGCCTCCTGTTCGATGGCGCGCGCACCGGCGGGCGGGACACAGGACGCACCTTGCCCCAGCGCCCTCCCTGCGCGGAGAGGGGCTGCGGCAGTCGACGGCGTGTCGGGACGGTACGAACCTGGGGATCGGCGTACACCGGACGACGATGGTGCGCAGCGGTGGACATCTGGGGAGTGCGTGATGGAGGAGACCATGCGGGCCGTCGTCCTCGACGGGCCCGGGCCGGCGGACCGGCTGCACCTACGGGTGCTACCGATGCCCGATCCACCGCCGGGTTGGGTGCGCATCGCCGTCCGGGCCTTCGGACTCAACCGATCGGAACTGCACACCCGACTGGGCCTGGCACAGGGAGTCACCTTTCCCCGGGTGCTCGGCATCGAGGCCGTGGGAGTCGTGGACCACGACCCGGACAGCGCGTGGACGGTCGGCCAGCAGGTCGCCACCATGATGGGCGGGATGGGTCGGAGCTACGACGGAGGGTACGCCGAGTACACCGTGGTGCCGCGCGCCCAGGTCATCCCGTTCCGGTCGACGCTGCCCTGGGAGGTGATCGGAGCGGTCCCCGAGACGCTCCAGACCGCCTACGGCTCGCTCACGACGGGGCTCGACCTCCAGCGAGGGCACACGCTGCTGATCCGCGGCGGGACGTCCGCACTGGGTCTGGCGGCGACCGCGCTCGCGAAGGACATCGGTGCGACCGTGCTGGCGACGACGCGCAATGCGGCGCGTACGACGGCATTGCGCGAGCACGGCGTGGACCACCCGCTCGTCGACGACGGGGCCGTGGCGGAACAGGTGAGGGAGTTGGTGCCGCAGGGGGTCGATGCCGCGTTGGAACTCGTCGGTACTCCCACGCTGCCGGACACGCTGGCCGCCACGCGCGTCCACGGCACGGTCTGCTTCACCGGAATGCTCTCGAACCAGTGGACGGTGAAGGAGTTCTACCCGATCGGCTACCTGCCGCGCGGGGTGCGTCTGACGGCGTACGCGGGCGAGGCGGGAGATCTCCCCGCCGATGTCCTCCAGCGCACCCTGGACCGGATCGCGTCCGGAGAGCTCTCCCTCGGCCCCGTGCATGTGTACGCATTCGACGACGTCACCACGGCCCACCAGGATCTGGAGGAGGGCCGAAGGGCGGGAAAGCTCGTCGTTCGGGTCCGCGGGGACGCCGCTCCCTGAGCACGGTCCGGGCCGCCGGTCCAGCGGGGCCGCCCAGGGCATGCGCTGAGCGGTTGCCCTCGGGAAGAACGGGGGCACTCGCACAGATTCGGCATTTTCACCGTCGCGATGCCGATGGCTGAATCAATATGCATCGATTGCCGAACGTGCTCTCTTTCACGGATTTATCCACAGGATGCCTCCCCTATCCACAAGGTCAAAGTGGCGAGATTTCATCCGTTTGCGTCAGGGTTCTTTTGGAATTGGGGCGCTCCAGGAAGTCAAAGAACCCTCGGCATACCCTCACTGACACGCTCCAGCAGAAACCGATGCCCATTCGACTCTCACGGAGAGGTCGTCGACCGCGAGGGGCCGATCCATTTCGGTCTCTTGCTCCCGGGGCTTCTCCCACAGGGGCAGCGTCTACTTCTCGCCAGAAGCACTCTCCCGTACTTCGATGGTGCGCAGGGCGCTGTCAAAAGCCTCCCGCTGCTGGGGCGACATCATCGCGACGAAGGAGACCACCGCCTCCTGCGGGCTGTCGCTCCGCGCCCAGGCTTCCCTCATCAGCGTGGCCGCGTAGTCGGCCCTGGTCGAGACCGGGCTGTAGCGGAACGCCCGCCCTTCGAGCTCCCTGCGGAGCCAGCCCTTCTGATGCACCTTGTCCATCACGGTCATGACGGTCGTGTAGGCGATGGAGCGCTCCCGCTGAAGATCTTCCAAGACCTCCCGGACCGTAACGGGGCGGTTCCATCGCCACACGCGGGTCATCACCGCGTCTTCCAGCTCTCCCAACTGGCCTTTCACACGAACCAGCCTAGGGAACCTCAGGAGCGCACCCAAGCTATTACCGACTTCGTTCCCAGTCGCCCGGCGGGGTGTTCCATACGAGCGTCGAACCGCTGCGTGGAGACCTTCGTGAGCGGGTGAGAAATCATCGGACAGCTGACTCAAGCTCCACTGGAATCCACAACTCCGCATCGGCTTCGGTGCCTTCGTTCAGCAGTCGGGTGAGGACGATCTCGGGACCCGGCCGGCTTCGATACGGCTGCGAGGGAAACCACTGGGTGAAGATGTCGCGCCACAGGTACTGGAGGGTCGTGGGAAAGGGGCCCGAGCTCTCGAAGACCGCCCAGTTCCCCGCCGATACCGACAATTGGTCGAGGTCCGCCGGTGGCTCGGCCGAGGTCATCACGGCGTGGTAGTAGTCGAACTCGGTTCCCTCGCCCCGGTGGACGTCCAGACCGTCGCTGACGCCCGCGATCCCGCGCGGCTCCTGGTCGGACAGCGCGGCGATGCGCTGGAGGGTCGACGGGTCGATCCCCCGGATGAAGGTCATGAGGTCCGCGTTCATCCCCTCGTGGACCAGCGGCACCCTGGCCTTCTTGCCGACTACGGCGAACGCGTCCTTGTGCACGATCCGATAGCGCATGGCAGCGCTCCCTTCGATGGTCAGGCGGAAGGACATCCGCGGCTGGGCGGCGAGGACCGCGCCGGTTCGGCGGGCCTCGCTCGGGCCGATGCCCTGCATGGCCCGGAACGCCCGCGCGAACGCTTCGCTCGACGCGTAGCCGTAGGACTGGGAGATGTCGAGCAGCGTGCGCCGCCCGGCAATCACTTCGGCTCCCGCGAGGGTCAGCCGGCGGCGTCGGACGTACTCCGACAGTCCGATGCCAGCGAGCGCCGAGAACATGCGCCGCAGGTGGTACTCCGAGGTCATCGCGATCCGGGCGAGTTCCGCCATGTCGATCCGGTCGCCCAGATGGTCCTCGATGTGGCTCAAGGCGTCGTTCAACGGTTCCAGCACCAGGGGTGTCCTTCCCTTCTCGAACTCCTACGCTAGGAGTGGTCGGGGCCATGGGTCCCGGCATTTTGTGCCCGAAACGGTCGGGTACGGAGTCGACGTCCGACGGACCGTGCGCTGCGACCCGTCCCGATCGAGAGGTTCCACCGCCGTGGCGAACCGTGACCCTGCCACAACGCTCCTGCTCGACCGGTTCGTACGCGAGGTGAGCTCCCTCCTTTCGCCGGTTGCGATCTGGGCGCATGGCTCGCTCGGCGGCGGGGACTACCAACCGGGCCGCAGCGACATCGATCTGATCGCCGTGCTCGACGGGAACTGCTCCGCGGAGCAGTCGAAGGCACTCACCGCCCTCCACCGCCGGCTTCTGGAAGAACTCCCCCTCGCGGCGAAGCTGCACTGCAGCTATCTCGTCCAGTCCGAAGGGGCCGATGTGCGGGCCGAACATCTGACCTGGGCGCACCGGGAGTTGTTCCACCGAACGGTGACGCCGGTGACCCGGCGTGAACTCCATGTCTTCGGGGTGGTGCTGCACGGTCCCCCGCCGGCCGGGCTGCTTCCGCCCGTCACGGACGACGCATTGACCGCGTTCCTCATCGATGAGATGCGGGGCCCGTGGCGCGAAGCCCTGGCCAACCCGGAACTGTGGCGCCGGGACGGCTGGGTCGACTTCGGGATGCTCGCCCTGGCCCGGGCGTCGGTGACGCTGCGGTCCGGGCGGCTGATCACCAAGGCCGAGGCCCTCGATGTGCTCGTCGACGAGTGGAATGCACCTGCCGAGGTGGTGGACGACATCAGGGCACGCCGCTATGCCGACCCGACGCCCGCCACGCCCGAGTGGATCGACCGCCGAGCACGGCTGACGATCGCCTTCCTCCAGGACGCCCTCGCGGACCTGCCGACGCCGCAGGGTGGAGTCGATGCGACGACCTGAAGGGCCTCCCCCGGCAGGACACGGTCCGCTCGTCCGCGATCACCGACCGACCGCCGACCACCGGGCCGCTGCCCCCTGACGGCCGATCGCTGGGGGCTGGGGGCTGACCAGACCACCCGTATCCGGATTCCTCAGGGCCCTCCGGTGGTGCCCGGCACGGCAGGCGCCACGGGTACGGTCACCGGTGACGTGTGGGCCGGCGGACGGTCGTCGTGGAAGATGCCGGGGGCGCCCGGGGGCGCCGAGTTCAGCACCCACAGCCCCGCGAGGGTGGCCAGGGTGAAGACCGCGGTCACCAGGAGCGTGAGGACCAGCCGCCGCCGCCGCTCGCGGCGGTGCCATTCGCCCCGCGCCGTGCGGTACGCGTCCGGGGCTGCGTGGACCTGACCTGCGAGGGCCTCCATCGCCTCACGCAGTTGCCTCTCGGTGCCTGGAACGTTCATCGGCTCGGTGTCCTGGCCGCTCATCGACGGTTCTCCATCACCTGGGTCAGTGCGGCAATGCCGCGCGCGGTGTGCGTCTTGACCGAACCGGCGGAGATCCCCATGGCCTTGGCGATCTCGCCCTCCTTGAGCCCCATCCAGTGGCGCAGGACGAGCGCCTCCCGCTGCCGCGGCGGCAGCTTCTGGAGGGCCAGGATCAGCGCCTGCTGATCGTCGTGGAGCAGGGCCGTGTACTCGGCCGATGCCACCGGCTCGGCCAACGGGGTCTCGGCGTGCTTGCGGACGATCTGGAGGTGACGTATGCGCATGCGAGTCAGATTGCAGACGACCGAGCGAAGATAGGACTCCGCCCGATCTGCGTCGCGCAGTTTGCGCCACTTCCGGTAGATCTCGTAGTACGCCTCGGCGACGATGTTCTCCGGATCGTCCGCGCCGAGGAGGGCCGCGAGACGGAGCATGGACGTGTAGTGCAGTTCGAAGAGGCGGGCGAGGGCGGCCTCCCGCTCCGGCTCGCCCGTGCCCTGCCGCGGGAGTCCTCGGGGAGGCCGGGGCGGGTGCCCCTGTGGGACCGTGTCCCGGCTTCGGTCGGGAGCGTCGCCCGACTCCTCGCCCCTGGGCTGCGGTTGGCCCGGCACCAGGCCCGGGGCGCGTTCCCCCCGCTCGTCGTGGGCGGACTTGCCGGCCGATCCGGATGCGGACGTCGGATCGGCTGCGGTCGCGGCTGCCCCCTGCTCCACGGCCGTCGCGGGTTCTGGGGGCAGGAGGGTGCGGGATGCTCGCAAGGTCCGTCTCATGGGGACGTCGTTCCCGTCTCGGGCCGGGGCCGGACTGAAGGCCCTGTGGACAGTGAGGTGACATCCGGACCCTGTGGGGCGCCCCTCCACCGGAGCAGGGCGGTACCCGCTGCGGCGACGACCAGATTGAGGAGCAGGGCCGCGAGCCCGGCGTAGATTTCAACGGTGTGGCCGCTCGGGCCGAGCGGTATGACGGGCGAGAATCCCTCCCGTACGACCATGACGGTACCGAAGGCCATGCCCAGCGCCCAGCCCACGAGCAGCGCGCGGTCGTGGAGCCAGCGCGTGTACAGGCCGATGGCCACGGCGGGGAAGATCTGGAGAATCCATACGCCTCCGAGGAGTTGCAGGTTGATCGCGGCCTGGTCGCGCAGCCCGAAGACGAAGGCGACGGCTCCCACCTTCGCGGTGAGCGAGACCGCCTGGGCGATCCGTACCTGGCGTTTGGGGGTCGCGGTCGGATGGACGTACTCGACGTAGACGTTGCGGACGAACGAGGTCGCCGCGGCCACGGACATCACCGCGGCCGGGACGAGGGCCCCCACGGTGATGGCGCCGAAGACCAGCCCCGCCATCGGTGCCGGCATCAACCCGTCGACGAGCATCGGCACCGCGGACTCCGCGCTGCCCTCCGGGGTGCGCACCCCGGCCGCGATGGCGGCGACGCCGAGGAGTCCGAAGAGGGCGAGGACCGCGGTCCAGGCGGGGAGCGCCACGCAGACCCGGCGCAAGGTGGCCGGACCGGATGCGGCGAACCCCGCCGTGAGGACGTGGGGGTACATCAGCAGGGCGAGCGCCGAGCCGAGGGCGAGCGTCGCGAACGCGGGCTGCTGGTCCGGGGCGAGGAGCAGCGAGGCACCGGGTGCGTCCTGCGCGCCCAGCCGCTCGGCCGCCCTGCTGAACACCGCGCCGGGTCCCCCGAGTCCGTCGAGCACCAGCCACACCATCGCCAGGACGGAGGCGAAGACGGCGACCCCTTTGAACGCGGAGATGACCGTCGGGGCGCGCAGCCCGTGCCGATAGGTGGCGACGGCGAGTCCGGCGAACAGGGCGACCATCGCCAGATCGACGGTGAAGGTGTCCGAGGTGTCCATCCCGCCGGCGTTCAGGACGGCACGGATGCCGAGGAGTTGGAGGGCGAGGTAGGGCATGGTGGCGAGGATGCCGGTGAGCGCGACGACGAGGGCGAGCAGTCGGGAACCGTACCGACCGTGGACGAAGTCGGCCACGGTGATGTACCCGTGCTCCCGGGCGACCGACCAGAGCCTGGGCAGGAGGACGAAGGCGAGGGGGCAGACGATGACGGTGTAGGGGACGGCGAAGAACGCGGGAGCGCCGTTTCCGTAGGCGAGGCCGGGGACCGCGGTGAAGGTGTAGGCGGTGAAGACCGTCCCGCCCAGGAGGAGCCAGGTCCAGCCGGTGCCCAGGCTCCGGTCGGCGAGAGCCCAGCCCTCCAGCGAGGGCAGCGTGTCGCGGACGTGGAAGCGTCGGGCCCACGCCGCCAGCAGCGACACCGCGCCGATGACGGCGAGGAACGCCGCGGCCACGGCACCTTCGGTCATCGCTCACCGTCCGTGCTGTTCGCTGCGCACGATGCGCCTGGGCTGTCGTCCGGCCGCTCGGGAGGCACGTCCGGCCCGAGGGAGAGTAAGTCCACGGTCAAGTTCGTGTGTACTCCGTGTCAACCAAACCGCTCGGACCGGCAACTCTTCCACAGACCGGCGGAAAACAGGGACGGACGGCGGACAACGACGGAGGAACCCTTGACGGAAAGCATCCACCCACCACGGAACGGCGGCCCGGGCAGGGTCCGCCGCACGGTGGCAGGCGTGTGCCTCATCGTCCCGGTCATCGCCCTCCTGTGGGTGCCCTGGTACGCGCAGGACCGGCCTCGCCTGGCCGGAGTCCCGTTTTTCTACTGGTATCAACTCGCCTGGGTACCGGGTTGCACGCTGGTGCTGCTCGTCGCGCACCTCTTGACGCGGCGGCGTTCGGGCCCATGACCTGACGCCTCCGTCCGGCGCCGCGCCGTCCCTTCCCCCGGCGCGGCCCACCCGGTCCCTCGTGCCCGCTGTGCCACCCCCCACCGTTAGGAGCACTGTGTCCCGGTCATCCGCGCCCCTGTCCCGGGCGAATCCGATGTCGATCCTCGTCTGGGTGGGCATCGCCCTTCTCGGGGCCGTGTGTTGGGGCGTGCTCGCCCTGTCGCGCGGCGAGGAGATCTCCGCCGTCTGGCTGGTCGCCGCAGCGCTGGGCACGTACGCCATCGCCTACCGCTTCTACTCACGGTTCATCGTGACGCGCGTGCTGCGGCCCGATGACACCCGGGCGACGCCGGCCGAACGGCTGGAAGACGGGGTGGACTACCAGCCCACCGATCGACGGGTGCTGCTGGGACACCACTTCGCCGCCATTGCGGGTGCCGGTCCGCTGGTGGGGCCGGTGCTGGCGGTGCAGATGGGCTATCTGCCGGGCACGATCTGGATCGTCTTCGGAGTGATCTTCGCCGGTGCGGTGCAGGACATGGTCGTGCTGTTCCTGTCGATGCGGCGCGACGGCAAGAGCCTCGGGCAGATGGCCCGGGACGAGATCGGCAAGGTGGGCGGAGCCGCCGCGCTGATCGCGGTCTTCATGATCATGATCATCTTGCTGGCAGTGCTCGCACTGGTCGTGGTCAACGCGCTGGCGCACTCGCCCTGGGGCACCTTCTCCGTGGCCATGACCATCCCGATCGCCCTGTTCATGGGGTTCTATCTGCATGTCATCCGGCCGGGGCGGGTGTTGGAGACCAGTCTCATCGGTGTCGTCCTGCTGCTGCTGGCGATCGTGGGGGGCGGTTGGATCCAGAACTCCTCCCTCGCGGACACCTTCACGCTCGATCCGACCACCCTGGTGTTCTGTCTGGTCGCCTACGGATTCATCGCTTCCGTGCTCCCGGTGTGGATGCTGCTGGCGCCCCGCGACTACCTCTCCACCTTCATGAAGATCGGGACGATCGCGCTGTTGGCCGTCGGTGTCCTGGTCGCCGCCCCGGTCCTGCGGGCCGAGCCGGTGACCGAGTTCGCCTCGGCGGGCGACGGACCGGTCTTCGCGGGCTCTCTCTTCCCCTTCCTGTTCATCACCATCGCCTGCGGTGCCCTCTCCGGCTTCCACTCGCTGGTCTCCTCCGGAACCACGCCGAAGCTGATCGAGAAGGAGTCCCAGGTCCGCATGATCGGCTACGGGGCCATGTTGATGGAGTCCTTCGTGGCCGTGATGGCGTTGATCGCAGCCTCGGTGCTCGACCCGGGTCTGTACTACGCCATGAACGCTCCGGCGGGCGTGCTGGGCCCCACGGTCGAATCGGCTTCGCAGGCGGTGGCAAACCTTGGATTCACCATCTCGCCCGCGGAGTTGGCGGCGGCGGCGAAGGCGGTGGAGGAGAGCACCCTGGTCGCGAGGACGGGTGGGGCGCCCACCCTCGCGGTCGGCATGTCGCAGATCTTCTCCGACGTCATCGGCGGTGAGGGCATGAAGGCGTTCTGGTACCACTTCGCCATCATGTTCGAGGCCCTGTTCATCCTGACGACCGTCGATGCCGGCACCCGGGTCGGCCGCTTCATGCTCCAGGACATGCTGGGAAACGTCTGGAAGCCGCTGGGCCGGGTCCACTGGAAGCCTGGCATCTGGATCGCGAGCGCGGTCGTCGTGGCCGGCTGGGGGTACTTCCTCTACGCCGGTGCCACCGATCCGCTCGGCGGGATCAACCAGCTCTTCCCGCTGTTCGGGATCGCCAACCAACTCCTGGCCGCCGTCGCCCTGACCGTGGCGACGACGGTGCTGATCAAGTCGGGGCGGTTCCGCTGGGCCTGGGTGACGGGCGTACCGCTCGCCTTCACGGTGGCGGTCACCTTCACGGCGAGTTGGCAGAAGGTCTTCTCGGACGATCCCCGGGTCGGGTTCTTCGCCCAGCGGGACCGGTACGCGGATGCGATCGACGCGGAAAAGGTGCTGCCGCCGGCCAAGGGCATGGACGACATGCACACCATCGTGACCAACTCCACCGTGGACGGCGTGCTGATCGTCCTCTTCGTGGTGCTGGTGACGACGGTCATCGTCAACGCCGCGCTCGTGTGCGTGCGGACCCTGCGTTCTCCCACCCCGCCGCCGACCACCGAGACGCCCTACGTCGCCTCCCGTCTCGACGTGCCCGTCGTGGAGCCGGTCGGAGCACGGGAGTGAGGGGCCGGCTGCACTTCCTCCTCGACGCCGTCCGGCGGGCCCTGGGCACGGTGCACTGGTACCTCAGAGAGCTGACCGGGGAGACGGCCTACGAGCGGCACTGCGCACGTCACCGCAAGAAGCATCCGCTGGTACCGTCGCCGACCCGGCGGGAGTTCCAACGGCTGCGCGCCCGTCGCCGGGAGGCCGAACCGGGCTCGGGGTGCTGCTGAGCGGCAATCGGCGCTGTGTGCCCGCCCGAGCGGGCGGGCACACACCCGGAGCGGGACGATCAGCAG
This sequence comes from Streptomyces sp. NPDC005963, assembly GCF_040638655.1. NCBI lineage: Bacteria > Bacillati > Actinomycetota > Actinomycetes > Kitasatosporales > Streptomycetaceae > Streptomyces > Streptomyces sp. NPDC005963. The sequence continues at coordinate 93,025 of NZ_JBEXVD010000014.1, forward strand.
TTCTTGTAGTCGACCCGCGTGGAGTTGTACGAACAGGCGTCGACCTTGGTGCCCGACGCCTTCTTCAGGGTCGCCGTGTCTTTGTCGTTGTTCCAGACGTAGGCTCCGCGCCCCTGGTACCGGGTGGTGGCGTTGTTGGTGCCCTTGCCGGTCCGGACCGTGACCGTCTTGCCCTTGCCGAGGCTGTAGCTCCCGAAGACGTACTTGTGGTTCGCGGCGTCGGTGAGCGTCCACCCCTTCAAGTTGACGGCCGACTTCGTGGTGTTGCGGATCTGCACCCACTCGCCGTTCAGACTGGCGTTACTCCGATTGTCGGAGCCCGGGCTGTCGTAGTAGACCTTGTAGAGATGAACCGATCCCGTGGCGGCCTGTGCGGTCGAGGGCAGCAGGACGAGCCCGCCGAGACACGCCGTGGCGGCGGCGACGGCGACGGTACGGGTCTTGAGCATGAGCATCCTTGTGAACTCAGGCCGGGCACCCCCCACAATTCGGGCCCGGCGAGGCGCTCAGACTAAGCCAAGATCACACGAAGTGAAGACTCTTTGCACTATGTGAAGGAATCGGGGACCCGCGGCACGGTCCTCCGACTGCCCGACGGCCGGCCGAGGGCCGCCATCACCCGGGGATCTCCTCGCCGGGAGCGCTCAACCAGGCCGCGACAGCGTCCGCCACTGGCTGCTCGGTCTCCAGTTCGATGAAGCCGAACTGGCCGCCCTGATTGCACTCCAGGAACCACCAGGTGCCCTCCGAGTCCTCCGCGAAGTCGAACGCGCCGTAGGCCAGCCCGGCGAGCTCCTTGTAGCGGGCCACCGCACGCGCCACCCGACCCGGCACCTCGATCGGCAGCCAGCCGTGCTCAGTGTCGCCGTACCGTCCGTCCACCTGGCCCGGCTCCGCGACCTTCCGCGCGGCGAAGGACTCCGCGCCGACGCTGGTGAGCCGGATGTCGGCGGACTTGGCGATGTACCGCTGGAACAGGGTGGGGGCGGCAGCGACATCGGAGAAGTCGGCGTCCTGCGGCACAAGGCTCGTGGGCAGCGCCATGGGCGGATCGCTCGGCGGCTTGCCCGACACCGCCTTCACCACGACGTGCCGGTACTGGTCGGCGAACTGCCGGGCGACCCGGGGGTACGTGGTGATGACGGTGGCGGGCACGGGGAACCCGCTGCGGTGCGCCAGCCGCAACTGCCAGGGCTTGAGGCGCGCCTTCGCCGCGGCTGACGGATCGTTCATCCACCGGGCCTGGGTGCACTCCAGCATCCCGTAGAGCGCCTGCCCGCTCTCGGCCGACAGCCAGGCCGACGGTTCGGGCGCGTGGGCCGCGGGTTCACCGGGCCTGCGCACCCAGATCGACCGCAGCCCGTCCATGCTCACCACGCGCCCACCCACCGACAGATAGCCGCGGAACTCCCCCCGTACGTACTCGGCGGAGAGCGTGGCCTCGCCCGGGAGGTCGCCCGGGTCGAATCGGACCAGGGGGACGCCTCGCTTGTGGAGTTGCGCCACCACCATGTCCGCCGTCACGTCCTGCTCACAGGTCAGGATCAACACCGTCATCGTGCAGCGCGGTTCAGTCGTCGAAGTGGGTGGCGGAGCCGGCTGTGGACGTGGTGGTGCCGACCGCCGCCAGCAGTGCCCTGTCCATGATGGCGGGCCGACCGTCCGGAAGGACGTTCAGCTGAAGGGTGGAGTCATACGAGTACTGGTCGATGACAGGCGCCAGTTCGGCCGGACGTGCGTAGTTCCACGCGAACGGTTTCATGGTTTCTCCCTGGCCCACACGGGACTGTTCCGTGGCCACTGCGTGGCCTCATGAGAGCAATACGCGGAAGTCGATGTAGTTGACTCATCACATTCCGTTATATTGCTCATGCTGGCTACCAGTCGGACGTCCCCGATCCGAGCAGCCGTATATCCATATGGCGAACACACCCACACATGCGGGTCGTTGACGTATTCCTGGCACTTATAGAGACGTTCGAAGTGGCTATTCCGTGCACCCCAACAGCGAGTGATGTCCGTCACCATTTGCCTCATGGGTCCCGTGGAACACGGCCAACCCGAATATCACGACAGCCACCCCACGCTTTGGTGAACACAGCGTGATAAGTCGCTGTCGATCAGTGAGTCGTCCGCGCAAACCGGCCCCCGGACCCGGAAGCTGGGTTTCGGGTACCCGGTCCCGAAGCCGGTACTCCCACGATCCCGACGACCCAAACGATACGGTTCGCCACCGACCGTACGCGGAAAGGAAGTGACCGCCGTGCCGGCAGACCTCCACCCGACCGTGCAGGTCCCGGACACCAGCCTCGCCAGGGAGGCGACCGAGCTGGTCCGCGACACCACCGACTCCCTGATCTACCACCATTCGCGCCGGGTCTACTTCTTCGGCGGACTCCAAGGGCGCAACCGGGGCCTCTCCTTCGACCCCGAACTCCTCTACATCGGAGCCATGTTCCACGATCTGGGCCTCGGCGAGCGATTCCACGACAGCGGTAGGCGCTTCGAAGTGGACGGCGCTGACGAGGCCCGCCGCTTTCTCCAAAGCCGCCGGGTTCCCGAGGACAGCATCCGACGGGTGTGGACCGCGATCGCCCTGCACACCACGCCCGGCATTCCCGAGTTCATGGAGCCCGAGGTGGCTCTGGTTACGGCGGGTGTTGAATACGATGTGCTCGGTATCGGATATCACGAGATCACCGATACGGAGCGTGCCTCCATCGTCGCTCTCCATCCCCGCCCTGGCTTCAAACGAAGGATCCTGGCGGCGTTCACCGAGGGAATCCGACCAAAACCGGAGACCACGTTCGGAAATGTGAAGGCCGATGTCCTCGCGCACTACGAGCCGGGCTTCGAACGCGGCGATTTCGTCGCGACCATCCTGGACTCGCCGTGGCCCGAGTGAGCGGGGGTCACGATCCGTTCGGATCGGGCCGTGCGGTGGTCCGTACCCCTGACCGAGCGCAGGAGGGTCCCTACGCGCCGCGGTGGCCGCGCCGCAGGATCAGACCGTAGCCGACTCCCACCACGAGCACCATGGCCGCGACCGCCAACAACACCACGGCGGGGTGCACGGCCTCGCGCAGCAGTCGGGCGCCGAGCAGACCGCCGACGAACATCGCGCCGGCGGAGGCGGCCCTGCGCACCTGACTGCCTGCGCCGGCCGGGATCTGCGAGTCGAACGCGAGCGGAGCCAGCAAGGCGGTGACCGCCCGGGTGGCCACGGTGGTCGGCAGATCGGGCACCTTCGCCCGCATGGTGGTGACGTTGAGCACCGCCATCGCGACGGTGAGGGCAGCCCCGGGCTCCGGCTTCACGGCACAGCTCCTTCCGCCCCTCCCCTCTCCTGGTCGACTGGTCATCCTCAACATGCGGGTACGGCAACGGCCGCTAGAGGACGGCGGTCTGTCGTGTCGTCAACTCGTCGTTCCCCCTCGGGTCGACGACCGGAGGCTCCTCGGCCGCAGGGAGGAAATGGAACCCCGGGCGGGGGTGCATCAGGAACTCGTGGTGGGAGATGTTCCAGGCGTAGGCGCCCGCCATCGCAAAGACGATCCGGTCTCCGGTCCGCAGTCCGGCGGCTGGCACCTTCCGTGCAAGGACGTCCTTGGGCGTGCACAGCTGCCCGACGAGGGTGACCGGCCCCCGAGCGAGGGTCGATCGCGGCCAGGGATAGGGCCAGTCGTCGACGGCCAGCACCTCGCAGGGCTGGTCGTGCCCCTTGGTCGCGGGGGTGCGCAGATGGTGGGTGCCCCCGCGCAGGACCGCGAACTCCTCCCCATGGCTGTGCTTCACGTCGAGCACTTCCGTGGCGTACCAGCCGCAGTACGCCGTCAGGGCCCGCCCGGGCTCGATCCGTACGGTCAGTCCCGGATGACGGTCGATCAGCGAGGCGAGGCCCCGCCCATAGGCGGGCCAGTCGAAGCACTCGTGGGGACGGGCGTAGTCGACGGCCATGCCACCGCCGACGTTGACCTCGTGCAGCACGAGACCGTGCCGGGCCATGAGTGCTGCGGACCAGTCCACCACGGCCCCCGCGACGGCGAGCTGCTCGGGGGCCGCCAGCCCACTGGCGAGGTGGGCGTGCACTCCGCGCAGTTCCAACTGCGGATGCTGCTCGACCACGGTACGGACCACGGTGTCCGCCTCGACGGGGTCGATTCCGAACGGGGTCGGACGCCCGCCCATCGCCAGGGCGCTGTTCGCGAGCAGGTGTCGGGCGACGGGCAGGTTGAAGCGGAGGAGGACGGCGACGCGCGCATCGGGAACGATCCGGGCGGCGAGGTCGGCCAACATCCTGAGGTCGTGGGCGCTCTCCACATGGAACCGCTCGGTTCCCAGGCGCAGGGCCGAGGCGATTTCGGCCGGTGTCTTGCCCGGACCGCCGAAGGCCAGGGGCGCCCCGGGCACGCACTCGCGCACATGCGCGAGCTCGCCGCCCGACGAGACCTCGAAGCCGTCGGTCCAGCGGGCCAGTTCGGCCAGGATCGGCCCTTCCGGATTGGCCTTGGCTGCGTAGTACGTCTCCACGCCCGCGGGCAGCGCGGACCGTACGGCTCGGGCGTGTTCACGCAGTGCGCCGAGGTCGTAGACGTAGGCGGGCAGGGCTTCGGGGGGCAGGTCACGCACCCGTGCCAGGACGGGGGGTGGGGTGGTCATCGCGTGCTCCAATCGGCGTTGGCGCGGATCGCTTCGGAGAGGACGTCCTCCGCCAACGGGGACGGCAGCCGCACATAGCCAGCCTCCCGGTCCGCCGAACGCTCCCAGCGCGCCAGCAGATTGGCCTTGGCCGGCAAGGGGACGCCGGCGAGGAGGGCCGTCAGTTGCGGTGGGCAGCCGTGCTCCTCGGCGTAGCGCACGATGGTCCGGCGCACCTGTGCCCACAGTGCGGCCTCGGTCTGCGGATGGAGGTCGGCGAGTGCGGCGAGGAGTTCCGCGATGTGATTGACGAGCAGGCAGTAGACGACCCGGTCCCAGCCGCGGCGGGCGTCGTAGGTCATCGGCTCGGCCACGTCACGGGGCAGCGCCGCGAGGGCAGCGCCGTGGTGTTCGGGCAGGAGCTTGGTGCCTTCCAGATCGCGGAAGAGGATCTGGGCGGGCCTGCCGTCGCCGTCGATGCACACGACGACGTTCTGGAGGTGCGGTTCGAGGACGAGTCCATGGTCGAAGTAGGCGGCGAGTACGGGCGGGACGAGGAGCGCGAGGTACGTCCGCCACCAGTCCAGGGCGGCCGTGGGGCTGCTGCCGGCCAGTTGGGAGATCTGGGCGGGCCCCGAGCAGTACTCGTCGGCGACGGCGGCGGCCAGGAGCGGGGTGGTGCCGGCCAGCAGTCGCGGTCCGAGCCCCTCGCGCACGATCACGCCGAAGCCTTCCAGCAGGGCGAGGTCGGGACGGCCGTCGGGTCCGGGCAGCGCGATGCTCCGGTAGGCGGGTTCGCGGAGCATCCCAGCCCGGGGGAAGCGGGTCGCGAGGTCGTCGAAGGCGGGGGCGAGCAGTCTGGTGAGGGCCACGGCGCCGGAGAGTTCGTAGTGCGCGTTCTTCCGCACGCAGTTGGTGATGCGGACGTTGAGGCTGAACTTGAGGAAGGCGTGGCCGTCGTAGAGGGTCCGTACGGACGCGGTGGGGGTGAACACCCGCTTGCCCGGGCCCAGGTCCAGGATGTCGCCGCGGCCGACGGCGGCAACCACATCCGGGCGGTTGCGCAGGTGGTCGTACTGCCAGGGGTGCGCCGGCAGCAGTCGGTAGCCGTCGGGGACGGGGTGGAGTCGGTCCAGGATGTCGGCGGCGTCGGGCTCCGCGCGTTCCTCGGCGATGAGCGGGGTGCGGACGGCGAGCATCCGCAAGGGGAAGCGGGCGCCCGCCTCCGGTGCGTAGGTGGCCCAGGCCCGTTGGTCGCCTCCGTGTGCCTTCGGGGTGGGGTGGAAGCGGTGGCCCAGGATGAGGGACTGCTCGGAGGCGAGGTAACGGGCCAACGGTTCGTCATCGGCGGTGGCCGGTGGTGGGACCTGCCTGGTCAGTGCCGCGTCGACTGCGCGGTGGCTGGCCGTGACCTGGCCGAGGAACTCCTCGTTGCGCGCGCCGGTGCGCAGGGAGAGTTCGGCGTGGGTGTGTTCGGCCAGTTGCTGCCAGTCCAGGATGGACCAGTGCTCCCCCGACTGGGTCTGAACGGGCCCGGTGAAGCGGTGGGCACCGAGCAGCGAGGTGCGGCGCAGGGCCACCCGGAGCAGCACGCCGCGGCGGGGCAGCCGTACCAGCAGGTGGCCGTCGATGACGGCGGTCTGGTGCTCGGGGCCGGACACCTCCCGGAGCAGGCAGTTGAGGAGGGTGTGGGCCACGGCCTCGTCGGCGGTGGGCATGCCGGCGGGCGGTCCGGCCGGCGTGGGGGGTCGATCGGGTGTGGTACTCGTCATGGCCGCACACTCCTTGGCGCCAGATAGTTGGGGCCGGTGCCGTAGTGCTTGTTGATGTCCGTTGCCCCTGATCTTTCCTTGGCGAGCAGGGTGCCCGCCGTGACCATGGCCTTGATGGGCAGGTGGGCCGCATCGAGGACGTGGGTGCGCAGCAGGGCGCCGGGTTGTCCCGGACGGGTGCCGAGCCGATCCGCTGCTTCGCCGAGTCGGTCGCGCACGAGGGTGAGCAGCGCTTCCAGCGATGCGTGTCCGTGGCGCGCCAGACCGAAGGCGTAGGCGCCGGCGCACAGATGGACGGTGATGGTGGTGAACAGGTCGAGTATCGGTGCGTCGCTGTTCGTGTGGATGCGCGGGTCGTCGAAGCCTGCGCCGTCCTGGCCGAGGGTGGCCCGTAGGCGGGCGGTGTGGATGCGGGGGCCGTCGTTGTCCTTGAACAGGAGGCGCAACCGGGTCCGGCCGTACGGTGCGTCCAACAGGAGGGAGACGTTCTGTTGGTGTGACTCCAGGGCGATGCCGTAGCCGAGGAGCGTGGTCTGCCAGTCGAACAGGAGGGTGAGGAGGGCGTCGAGGAGGGCGAGCGGGTCGCCCCGGTAGAAGTGGTCGGCGAGGTCCTTGATGACGAGCCCTCCGCCGGGTGCGGGGGCGAGGAGCGCGGCGAGGGGCACGACGGCGGTGTCGTCGAGTGGGGCGGGCAGCCGGCGTACGAGGACAGCGACGAGTTCGTGGCCCGCGTGGGCGAACTGCTTTTCGTCGGTGTGCAGGATGGTGTGCCTGAAGCGTGGTTCCCGCTCGATCACCTCCTCCAGGAGGCGTTGACCGGCCACACCGTCGATGAGGGTGCCGGGCTTGATGGTGCGGCGGTTGAGCCGTCCGAGGGTGGCGGTCGCAAGGGGCAGCTTGAGGTGGATGTCGGGAGTGTCGGCGAGCGCGACGGTCCGCATGGAGAGCGTGGGGACGGCTTCCAGCCATGCTGCCGGGGCGAGGGCCGCCCGGTCTCCCAGTCCCAGGGAGTGCAGGGCCCGGTTCAGCGGCTCGCCGACGGTGAGGGGGTGCAGGGGGAGACAGATGTGGGTGCGGTCCTTCTCTTCGGACAGGCCGACCGCCGAGGGGGTGGGGAAGACGTCGGGGAGGGTGCCGTGGGTCGTGACGGCCTCCCGGGGGAGGGCGACCCAGCGCAGCGGGAAGCGGGGGTGGAACTCGGGGGCGTACCTGCGCAGATCGGTTTCGGTCAGATGGGCGCGGCCCCGGCCGGTCGGGTAGACGGGGTGGTCGAGACGTGCGGCCAGGGTGTCGAAGGCGAGGGCGGCAACGGGTCCCCGCCACTGGGTGGCCGGCCGGGGCCCGTAGCGGGTGACCAGTGCGGCGCCGATCTCCTCCTGGGAGGTCGTGTGGAGTTGCCTGGCCTGCTCGGCTTGGCGGACTTCGGTGGCGAACGCGGCGAAGCCCGCACGGTCCCGGGGGTCCGCATGGGCGGCGAGTGCGGCGAGTATGTCGTCGGCACGGGTCAGTTCTCGGCCGTCCTCCTCCCTCCGCAGGAGGGGCAGCCTGGCCTCGATCCGGCTCTGGTAGCCGGTGGCGCTGCGTTGGACGGGCAGCAGGAGGGCGCCTTGGGTCGCCGAGGCGAGGCGCAGCCAACTGCCGTCCGGTCCGTTCACGGTGGTGGTGCGGCTCCGCAGCCCTGCCACGTCTTCGCGGAGCAGGGTGCTGAGGACTTGGAGCATCAGGTCTTCGTCGTTGTCCGTGCGGGTCACGGTCACGGGGTGATCTCCCAGCTCTGCCGGGCGAGGAAGTCGTCCACGGCCCGGTCGACGGCTGTCCGGTCCGTACCGATGGCACGGACGATGCCGAGGAAGTCTCGATTGGTGTGGTGGAGCGGGTGGCGCTCGCCGGGACGGCGGGTCGGCCGGTAGGTCAGTCGGACGCCGTCGGCGGTGAATTCGGTCGGGCCGGGCGCTGCGGTCAGAGTGCCGGCCCGGTCGGCGCACGGATAGGCGAGGGTGGCCGCGCCGTCGGCCCGGGCCGCGAGGTCGGAGGGAAGGGGTCGTCCGAGATGGGTGCGCAGCACATGCTCGAAGTACGGTATGTCGAGGAGCTCTGCGAGCAGTAGGTCGCACAGGTCGCCGATGGCGCGGTAGTTCACTTCGATCAGGCGCACCCGTCCCTCGTGGACGACGAACTCGGTGTGGCAGGCGCCGAAGCCGACCCCCAGAGTCGCGAGCTGGGCGAGTACCTGTTCGGTGATGGGCTCCGGGTGTGCGCCGACGAACGTGAGGCGCTCCTCTATGAAGTAGGGGAGCGGGGAGAGTTCGGTGTGGAAGCCGCCGAGGACGTGGAGGCGTTCGCCGTCGCCGAGGGTTTCCAGGGTGTAGAGCTCACCGGGCAGATACTCCTCCGCGACGAGGGTGGCACCGGGGCGACGGGTCCGGATGGCACCGGCGTGGTGGACGAGCCCGTCGTGGTCCGCGATGTGTACGACGTCCTCGCTGGCCACCCCTTCGCGCGGTTTGAGCACGCAGGGGTAGGGGATGCCGAGCGGAGTCGGGTCGGCGAGGTTCTGGCCGGGGGGCAGTTCGACGGACCGGACGGTACAGACGCCTGCTGCGGCGAGGCGACGGCGCATCTGGGCCTTGTCCTTGGTGCGCAGTGCTGTCTGCCAACTCTTGCCCGGCAGTCCGAAGAACTCGGCGGCCAGCGCGGTCTGGGTCTGGAGGTGGTCGCTGTTGCTGAAGATCGCATCGGGGGTGCGATGCGCGGAGATGCTGGTGATGACCGCGTGGTGGTCACGGACGTCGCATTCCAGGACCTCCGTCTCGGGGTGACGCCCGCGGTGCGCCCGGGGCTGGTCCGTCAGCAGGGTGATGCCGAGGCCGAGCCGTTGTGCGGCGGGGAGGAAGCCCTCGGAGACCGAATCGGTGGGATTGAGGGCGAGCACATACATCTGCATGGGTGAAATACTTCCGCGCGCACATTCGCTGGGCATGGGACAGACCGTAAACAGGCAGGAAACCACCGGAGCGATTCCGTCGGCGGACACCCCGACCATGGAAGAACTCCCTGGTCGCAGCGGCCTGACCGGGCCGGATCACCAGAGGTGAGCTTAGGTTAGGCATCCCTAAGAATGCCAATTCCCTGTGTTGCGGCACCCGTTGGCAAACGCATACGAGTGATGAGGTTAAGGTGAGCCTTACCTTCCTCTCGCTCGTTCCCGCTCCTTGAGGAGTACCCGTGACTTTGGCCCCGGCGCTGGCGCCTGCCGGAGCTGCCCTCAGCTGCTCCACTCTGCTGGCATCCTCCTACGCGCGGCTCACAGCCCTGTGCGAGGCGCTGCACGTGGAGATCGTCCCTCCCCACACACCGGCCGCTCAGGGCTGGATCGACGGCGCCGAGTTGGCCTGCCGCCCCGAACTGCTCGATGCCTTCCTCGACGCCGAAGCCTGCCGCATCCACGAACGGCACGACCACCTGGCCCGGCCCGACGTGGTGGCGTCCCGCGCGCTGCACGGCTATCTGTGGTCGACCTGCCTGCTGATCAGCGGACCGTGGTACTTGGAGCGTCGGGTGCCACGGCTGCGACCCGACGCGGTGCGCGTCAGTCGAACGAGTGATGCTCTCGCAGTGGTCCCGGGTAGTTTCTGCTGTCTGCCGGACGACCCCGCGTCAGGACTGCCCGGGGTCAAGGTGGTCGCGACCGAAGCGGCCCTGCGTGACGAACTGCGGACGGCGGTCGCCGATCACGTACGACCGCTACTTTCGGCCATCGCCCCGCGGCTGCGGCGGGGGCCACGAAGCCTGTGGGGCATGGTCGGTGACGACCTCGTGTCGGGGATCTGGTACCTCGGACGGATGATGGGCGACGAGGAACGCGGGGTGCGCGAAGCCGGTGAAGTGTTGCCGGGCCCCGTCGGACCGTTCCTGGGCGGCGCCGCCTTCCGAAGGCTCCAGGGAAGTGCCGGACAGTCGCACCCCACCCGTACGCGCATGGGGTGCTGCCTCTACTACACGATCCGGCCGGCCGAGGCATGCGCCACCTGCCCGCGGACCAGTGACGCGGAGCGGCTGCGACGTCTGGAAGAGACCACCTCCTGAGGGTGGGCACGACACCCCGCGCACGGGGTTGAACCGTGGTGCCGGTGCCCTGCCGCCGTCGAGAACGCTCCTGCTCATCGTCGCCGTCGCTCAAGCTCACCCCACGACCCGTCTGGTGACTGTGTGTCACCGGAGGGCAGCGGGCGGGTGCAGTTCCGCACGGCAGCGTCCGAGAGCGGAAACTGGTGTTTTGCTGAGGGGTTGGGAAGGTGTCCGACCGTCGTCCTGTTGGGTCCCGGGTGACGCCCGCCCGTCCGTCCGAGGCAGCCACCGAAGAAAGAACGATCGCGTCCGATGACTTTTCCTCGGCGCGTCCGTCAACCCTTCGAAGCGATCCGACGAACCGGGCACCACCCGCCATGAGGAGACATCCATGAGCGACATCCAGAAGAGACTGCAGGAAGCGGCCGACCGCCTGGTGGAATCCGGTACGGAACGCGGTCTACAGATCGCCGTCTATCGCCACGGCGAGCAGTTGGCCGACGTCGTCGCCGGCATCGCCGATCCGGACACCGGTCGGGTCGTGGAGCCGGGGACCGTGTTCTACACCTACTCCATGGGCAAGGCGGCGACGGCGACGGTGGCGCACATCCTCGTCGAGCGCGGTCTGTTCACCTATGACACGCCCGTCGCCGAGCTCTGGCCGGAGTTCGCGGCGCACGGCAAGGGTGCGGTGACGGTGCGACACGTACTGACTCATACGGCCGGGGTGCCCGGGCTGCCGCTGGACACCACCGTCGAGGACATCTGCGACTGGGACGCGATCTGCGCGACCATCGCGGACTCCCGTCCGTGGTGGGAGCCGGGTACGGCGATGGGCTACCACGCCTACACCTTCGGCTATCTGATCGGAGAGATCGTCCGTCGGGTGACCGGAAAGCCGATCTCCCAGGTGCTGCGCGAAGAAGTCACCGAGCCGCTCGGCGTGGCCGACGAGCTCTACTTCGGGATGCCGGTGAGTGAGCACGGACGCCTCGCTCAGCTGGAGGACGTACCGGGCGCATCCGAGATGATGGCCTCGCTGCCGCCCGATCTGCCGATGCTCAAGGCCGGGCCGGTCTCCCTCTTCCCCACGGCCGAACTGGGCAATCGCACCGATGTGCTCGCCGCCGACATCCCCGCGGGCGGCAAGACGTCGGCGCGCGCCATGGCCCGGATGTACGCGGCTCTACTGGGCGAGGTTTCGGGCGTACGGCTGTTGTCCCCCGAGCGGCTGCGCGAGGTGACCGCAACGGCCTACAGCGGACCCGACCAGGTGTTCGGCATGGATTCGTCGTGGGGCTTGGGGTACTCGATCGGTCTGCCACAGGGTCCTGCCGACAGCCCGAGCGTGTTTGCGATGGGCGGCGCCGGCGGGACCTTCGCTTACGGGGACACGGCCACCGGCGTCTCGTTCGCCTTCACCAAGAACCGTCTGACCCAGGACTTCTCGACCGCCGTGGAGTTGTCCGCGCTGGTACAGGACTCGGTCGGGACGGACCGGTGAGCCCCGGCGCCCTACGGGCCGCGTGACCGAGACGGAGGGTGCACGGCGCCCGGGGATGCACACCGGGTGACCTTCGGGCGCCTCGGCGTCATCCCATCGGGCGCAGGCGCCCCCCATGGGGCACGATGGAAAGAGGCGAACGGCCCCTGCGCCCGTCAGGAGGCCCTCATGGAGTACGCGGAGAGCTACGAGCTGGTGTTCCAGGCATCGGCCGAGGACGACGTCGTGATCGTCCGACGCACGGAGAAGGCCGGCGCCGGCGGCTTCCCCGTCTACGAGGACGACACCGGCATCGTGCGCGCCGAAATCAGCGATCAGGGTGAAGTGCGCATGTTGGCGAGCGGGGGCCACCAGGCCCCAGGGATGCCGGTGTCGATCCGGCCGCTGGGTGAGTGACGTAGGCCGGGACCTCGTAGCGCTACCACCCTCTCGACTCGTCGTGTCGCCTCGCGGGATCGGCCGTCCGCTGCAAACCTGGCCGTCCCCGCGGGGCATCGCCCCAGACCTCCGACGGCTCGACCGCGGCGGGAGGGGATGCGTCAGACACCGTTGCTCCGCAGGTCCGAGGGGGCAAAAGCAGGCACCGGATGCGGGGGGCGGCAGTCCCGACACGCTGCACGGGCTTGGCGACAACACGGAAGAGGGCTTAGGTTAGGCAAACCTAAGTTCCCTCGATGTGTGGAGTTCTGGATGCGCCGCCTGTTCACCGCCCCGCTCGCGCAGCCGTCGAGCGCGGAACGAATCCGGTCGATCCTGACAGCCGCCGACTCGATGACGGTGGTCACCGACGAAGGGCGCACCGAGGTCTCCAGACTGGACGGAGCGGGCGTCGCCGAACACATCCATCTCCATCCGGCGCTCTCCCGCCGGTGGGAAGGGGACGCGGACCCCACCGCGGACGGACCGGTGCGCGCCAGGCTGGAGTTCACCGACGTCGCCCCCACCCCGGTGCGCGACCGCGTACGCGCCCGGGTCGTCCTCACCGGCTGGATGCTGGACTCCTCCGACCACTCGACTCCCAGCGGCAGCCGGTGCATGGAGTTCGCCCACGCGGTGCTGGAACGGGACGGCGAGCGGATCACGGTCAGCCTCGACGAGCTCATGGAAGCGGACACCGATCCCCTGGCCACGTGCGAGGCCGGCATGCTCACCCATCTCCTCGACGACCACGGGGACATCGTCGACCTGCTTCTGCGCCTGGTAAAGCCACGGCTGACGCTGGGCGCCCGACGCGCGCTCCCCGTAGCCATCGACCGCTACGGAATCACGCTGCGATTGGAGTACGCGGACACCTACGCGGACGCCCGCCTACCGTTCCCTGCGCCGGTCAAGGAAGTCGACCAGGCCGGCGTGCGGATCCATTCCCTCCTCAACATGGCGCGCCACCGCACCTCGCGGAGCTGGCTCCTGAGCGACTCCTAGCGAGTGTCTTCAAGGTGACGGTCCGCCCGGAGAACGGGTCTGGTACCCCCCTCGGCGGGAGTGCGTGCCTGGGCAGGACAGGCAGACGGAACACGCAGACGCGGCCAGGACCCCGAACCGGGCGAGTGGTTCGAGGTCCTGGCGCACCGGCGGCACCGGCCGAGCGGCTTCCTCGGCAGGACCTACGCCCGGTGCCGCTCCCCCGCCCGCGGATTGACGGCGAACCCGCGGAAGGGAGTACCGGCCGGGCGATTCACCCGGGTGGTCGACTCAGTCACGACGATGCCGACTGTTGTCGACGCGCGGGGGCCGCAGCGTCACCAGGGTTCCCAGGGCGAGCAGAGCGAGGGCCGCGAGGCCACCGCCCACGATCTTCATCGAGTTGTCGCCCGAGCCGGAAGCCGACTGGTTCGCATCCGGTGAGCTGTTGACGCCGGCCAGCGGCGCCTCCGACACCTTGGGGGTGCTCGGTCTGCCGAGGACGCCCAAGCGACGCGACTCGCCGGGGATTTCAGTCGCGAGCACGACGTCGGAACAGTGGTAGTACGTGTCGGTGGAGTCGGTGTTCCGCCAGACCGTGTACATGACGTGCTGGCCCGAGAGCCCTTCGGGCAGCTTGGCCTGGATGCGATACGCGCCGCTCTGGAACTCGGGGTGCTCGACCGTGGCGAAGGGCTCGGTCTCCAGATCGGCCCAGCGCAGCTTCTCGTTCGGCTTGTACCCCTCCTTGGTGAGGAAGAGTTCGAACGTGCCCTTGTGTTGGATGGTCGAACGGTAGGTGACGGTGAGGTCGCCCCCCGCCGTCAGTTGGGTGGTCGGCCAGTCGTCCCGGGCGATGTCCAAACCCTTGAACTCCGCCAGCCCTGCGCTGCACAACTCTCCATCAGGGATGACCTCGCGGTCACGGCCCTTGACGTCCGCCACGCGTATGTTGTCCCAGGCGTCGAACGCCACGCCCCCGTTCGCGGCGACGGCGGCTCGGCACGCCTCCGTCTTGTGGTGCGGACCATCCGGCCCACATGCGGCCACCCGGCTCGCAGGGTCAGTGGGTGCCCCATGGGCCTGTGCGGTCCCTTGGGCCGTAGTGACGAGCAGCACCGGTACGGCACCGACAGCGACGAATCGCAGCACGACGGCGGCAGCGGTGCGTGGGACGATCATTTTCGGTAGACCTCCTTGTCAACCCGGCGGCTTGCCGTCTTATACGGGCAGGCCCGGCGGAGTGTTCACTCCACTAGCGGACGGGCAGCCTCGGTAGCGGCGACGGTCGGCACACCGGTGGGAGAATCCTGCTGGGCGGAAGGGCTGCCCGCAATGCCCTGGTCAGAGAAAGAACCACCGTTTTCCCTGTCAGTGTCCGTGCACGCATCGACGCCAGTCAGTGGAGGAGCCATGTCAGGCCAGTTCGAGGCGATCGTAGAGATTCAGCGCCCCATCGAGGAGGTCTTCGCCTTCCTCGCGAACGGCGAGAACGACACGAAGTTCAGCCCGCGAGTGATCAGGATCGCGAAGACGACGGAGGGCCCGACGGGGGTGGGCACTGTCTACGCGAGCACGGTCAAGGACGCGGGGCTCACGACGGAACGGCAGTTCCGCATCACCGCGTTCGAGGCTCCGACGCGCATTCGATGGGCGGAGACCTCGAAGAACCTCGTCATCGCCAAAGAGGGCGGCTATGACCTGGAAACCACTGGTTCGGGCGGCACTCGGGTGCGTATCTTCAACCAGCTCGAAGGGCGCGGCGTCGGCAAGGCGTTGGTACGGCTGGCACTGAGCGCGGCCCGGAAGGACAGCGATGCCTTCGGGCGTCGGATCAAGGCCGCCGTCGAGGCCTCGTAGACGGTTGACGCCAGCGATCCCGCTGTTCGCACTTGCGAAACGACGAAGAAAAATGGGGGGTTTGGCGATCAAGTCGATGACCATGATGAATCAGGCAGAACGCCAGACTCTGGACAAGACGACTTAGTTGAATGGCGTAGGGTCGGTCCGCCAGATGACGGACCGACCTCTACCTCATGCACCGGAGTGGAGCAGGGAACTCGTCCCTTCTCGCCTACTCACCCTGTCGGCGCATCGCCGTTCAAACGGACGAGCGACCACTTCGGCCACTTCTGATCGTCGCGGCCGTGCACACCAGCCCCAGAACGAACGTGAGGGCTCCGAGGACGACGTTGGTCCAGATGACCCCTGCGTCCGGGCTGCTACCCACGATCCAGGGTGCGATAACCAGCCACACACCCATGGCGCACATGGCTCCGCTCAGGCCGTACATCCGCTGAGGGGTGACGGTGAACCCCAGTGCGAGCACGGCGATCGCGATGCCCATGATCAAGTTGTGCGTTGCCAGGGCTGGCTGATTGGCCGAGAAGTGAACGACCCATGGGGAGATCGCACACGCCAGACCGACCAAGAACACCGGGCCGTCCACCAGGGCGACGTCACGCCCTCCGAGTACCTGGGCGTACCGGTCCCGCATTTCCGTGATGTCAGGGTGCCCCGCGAGGTCTTCCCTGTGTGAGACGCCGGCCATACGACTCGCCTCCTTCAGTGCGCTGAACGTCTGACCGCGTGCGTGCTGAAGCAGCACTCCCTTTCATTCTGCTCTTATCTCTTCCTTATCGATAGAGATCCGGAGTATCAGATTCCGCTACGCGCTCGACGGTCGAATGCCCGCACGCAAAGCGGAGCGATGGACACCTGTGTCGGGACAGAAAACCCGCAGACCCAACAGATTCGCGCAACCTGGCAAGACCGCCCGGACAACTGCTACGTGCGCCGTACCATCGACTCGACCGCAGGGCCTCCGCGAAATCCGCACATGCGTTCCCATGTCGACATGCGGACAACGAGGAGCTACGGGAGATGTACTCGTGACCAACCCGTTCGTCCCAGGCCCCGACGACGCCCGGGCCGATCGCGCGTACGGCCCGTGTTCCGTGCGGGCGGCCGGACCGTTGGCACAGCGCCCCGTCATCGGCATGATCGTGACAACTGTGGGCAAGGGCCCGACACGCACTGACACCTTCTCGGATCGGAGTCACACACCATGCAACGCACCTTGGCGGTCTCGGACAGCATCGTCATCCAGGCCGCCCCCTCCGTGATCTACGACCAGGTCAGCAATCCGACGTTGATGGGACGATGGAGCCCGGAGAACCTCGGGGCGACCGTGCGTCACGGCAACCAGGACGCATTTGTGGGAATGCAGTTCGAGGGGCACAACAAGCGCGGGCCGTTTCGTTGGACCACCCGCTGCACGGTCGTGGCCGCCGACCGCGGAGAGCGGTTCGCCTTCAGGGTCCACGCCATCGGTCGGCGCCGGCCTCTGCTCCGGGGGCGGATAGCCACCTGGGAGTACAGGTTCGAAGCGGTCGACGGCGGCACCCGGGTGACGGAGACCTGGCGGGATGACCGTAGGACCTGGCCCGACGCCTTCGCCAATGCCTTCGACAAGTTGGCCACGAAAGGACACACGTTCGCGGAGTTCCAGCGCGGGAACATCCGACGGACCCTCGACCGGCTGAAGAAGGCCATGGAGTCGGCCCCGGCCGCGCCCTAACGACCGCGATGGTCTCCGGGAGCCCGCCGCATGCGCAAGACTGGGCAGGTGTTGGGAAGCCTCCCCGAAGAATCCACCAGTTTCGTCGGACGTAACCGGGAGTTGGCCCGACTAGAACGAGCTCTTGCGCACCACCGACTCACCACGCTCGTCGGGAGCGGTGGCGTGGGCAAGTCACGACTCGCCCTGCGCGCCGCTCGTCAAGCGGTCGGGTTGTTCCCCCATGGTGTGGCTTGGGCCGAACTGGCGCCCCTGCACGGGGACAGGCTGCTGCTGGCGACCGTCTCGGACGCCTGCGACCTCTCCGACCACACCCCCCGGATGCCCGTCGACGCGCTCTGCGAATGGTTGGGCGCCAAACGGCTCCTCCTGGTGCTCGATTCCTGTGAACATCTCCTCGCCTCCTCTCGGGTGCTCCTGGGCGACCTGTTGACCGCGGCCCCCGAACTGACGGTCCTCACCACGAGCAGACGGCCCCTCGACATGGCGAACGAGCACGTGATCGAACTCGTCCCCCTGTCGCCCGAAGGACCGGACGCCATCGAGTTGTTCCACCAGCGCATGGTCACAGCGACCGTCCCGGAACCGGGCAAGGGCATCACGGTGGGAGGCGCGCCCCCTCGTTCGGATGACGAGGGCGGGCCGAGTGATCGGACGGACACCGGGCCGTACGGCAGTACTCATCGGGCCGGGCCCACTCCCGACGGATCCACGGTCGCCCGGATCTGCCGGCGCCTCGAAGGCATCCCTCTCGCCCTGGAACTGGCGGCGGCACAGGCCGCCCGCACCAGCGTCGAGGACATCTCCGAGCGCCTCACCTCGCGCTTCGACGTGCTGAAGGCCGAGGAGAGCGCTCGGGTCCGACCGGAGCGCCACCGCACCATGCGCACCACGATCGGCTGGAGCCACGAGCTGTGCTCGCCCCGCGAACGAATGCTCTGGGCCCGGCTGACCGTCTTCCGCGGTGACTTCGACGAGGAATCCGTCCGGGCGGTGTGCACGGGTGGCCCCGTCGACGTCGGCGAGGTGGGCCTCCTCCTCGACGGTTTGGTCGCGGCTTCCGTGGTCACGGTGATCCGCGGACCGAGGGGCGGTGGACTGCGGTACCGGATGCTGGACACCATCAGGGAGTACGGCGCCTCCTGGCTCCGTGCACTCGGGGAGGAGGCAGCGACGGCGCAGCGTCACGCCGATCACTTCCTCAGCGTCGCCGACGAGGCGCACGAGCGATGGCTCGGACCCGAACAGGCCCACTGGTACCGCACGCTCGGCGAGGTCCACACCGATCTCGTCACCGCCGTCGACCACTTCCTGATCCACTCCCCCGCTCGCGCCGTACGCCTGGCCGGTCGGGTGGGGTTCTTCTGGAGTTGTTGCGGCCATCTGCACGAAGCGCGCGACTACCTCGAACAGGCGTTGGCCGTCCATCAGGTCCCAGGGCCCGACCGGACGCAAGGGTTGTGGGCGTTGGGGTTCGCCGCGACCCTCCAGGGCGACTACGCGACGGCCCGTCGCGTGAGTGACGCATGCACCACCGCCGCACGGCTGGACGCGGCGCGGGGGTACGGCTTTGAAGGGGTGCTGGCCGCTGCCTACATCGGCGGGCTGATCGCCCTGCTCACGGGGCGACCGCTCACGGCCGACGTACTGGCGGGACATGCGTTGGACACGGCGGGAGGAGAGCCCTTCGACTCGCCGAACAGCCTGCGCTGCCATCTGGTTCAGGTGTTCGCCCTCACCGGGCTCGGCGAACTGGCTCAGGCCCGGGAGAAGGCCGTCGCACTACGGCGGGGTTGTGTCGATCGGGGCGAGTCGTGGACGCTCGCGTATCTCGACTACCAACTCAGCCTGATCGCCCTGTTCTCCGGCGACCCGCTCGGCGCCGCCGAGCACGCGCGGGCGATGCTGGCTGGCAAGCAGGGGATCGGCGACAGCTTCGGCATCGCCCTCGGATTGGACCTCCTGGCCGCTGCGCTGGCCGCGGGCGGTGACGGTGAGCGGGCAGGACTCGTCTACGGCACGGGCCAAGCGTTCTGGAGCACGGTCGGACACCCTCAACGGGGCACTCCCGAACTCCGCGCCGTGCGCGACGAGTGCGAGCAGGCGGCCCGGGCTCACGCGGGGGACTCGACCTATGTCGCCGCCTTCCACCGGGGCGCGAGCATGGATCTCGCCACCGGTCTCAAGGAGGCGCTGGTGCCACTGGCCGGGCCCGGGCCGAATCCCCCGTGAGGGCGGGGACCAGGGACCCGGACGCAACGGCGCAGCCGCTGCGTCCGGTCGCCAGGGCCACCGCTGCCGCACTGGTTGCCGGACGGCCCCAGCGGGGCGTGTCGACAGGATCCCGGACACCCGCTCGATAGCGCTCGATAGCAGTCACGGTGTCAGTCGGCGGACAGTCCTGCCGCCGACGTGACCAGGGTCTGAAGCACCGGGCTGATGAGCGGGTGCGACTCGGCTCCCCGGCGCACGGCGGCGAACACCCGCCGTCTGGCGGCCGGACCGGAGACCGGACGGACGACGACCTCCCCGAGCTCCATCCCCCGCAGGGCAGAACGCGGCACCAGAGCGACCCCCGCACCCGCTCCGGCGAGCGCCACCACGGCTCGGA
Organism: Streptomyces sp. NPDC005963; assembly: GCF_040638655.1. Lineage (NCBI taxonomy): Bacteria > Bacillati > Actinomycetota > Actinomycetes > Kitasatosporales > Streptomycetaceae > Streptomyces > Streptomyces sp. NPDC005963. The sequence continues at coordinate 112,599 of NZ_JBEXVD010000014.1, forward strand.
AGTCATCCGATGAGTGCAACAGCCGGGGCGGAAAGCCGGCCAGCTCACAAGCGAGGAGCACCATGTCGTGGCAGGGGTTGCCCGGGTAGGGGCCGATCCAGTCGTCGTCGGACAGGTCGGAGAGGGCGATGTCCCGCTCCGCGGCAAAGGGGTGACCGGCATGGAGGACGGCGTCGAAGGGCTCCGCGTAGAGCGGTACCCGGGACAGCCGTGGATCGTCCGCGCCGGGCGCCCCTCGGTACTCCACCGCGACGGCGATGTCCGCCTCGCCGTCGAGCACCAGCGGCAGGCTCTCGTCCCCTTCGGCGTCCCTGACCCGGACCCTGATGTCGCCGTGGGTCGCGCCGAGCAGGCCGAGTGCGGGCGCCACCACCTCCGCTATCCCCGTCGCGAACGCAGCCATGGTGACCTCGCCGGCGGCACCTCCCGCATAGGCGGCGAGCTCTGCTTCGGCCCGCTCCAACTGGGCGAGGACGGCATGTGTGTGGTCGAGCAGGATCTCCCCGGCCGCGGTCAGGCGGGCCCCTTTACCGCTGCGGATCACCAAGGAGTGGCCGGTCTCCTGCTCCAGGGCGTTGAGCTGCTGGGAGACGGCGGACGGGGTCAGATAGAGCGCGGAGGCCGCTGCGGTCACCGTACGGTGGTCCGCGACGGCCCGGAGTATGCGCAGCCGCCGGGGGTCGATCATTCGGCCATCCTGTCAGCCGGAGCGAAATGCGCCCCGCCCGGGCCCGGCGCGGCAGAGCGGAGGGCCATGCGCTACTCCCCCGTACCGCCGTGCGCGGCCCCGTCCTGTCCTGTCATCGCGGCTCGGGCGTCGATGAAGGCGGCGACCACGCGCTGTACGTCGGCGGTGGAGTGGGCGGCCGATAGCTGGACCCTGATCCTGGCCTGTCCCAGGGGAACGACCGGGTAGGAGAAGCCGATGACGTAGACGCCGCGTTCAAGGAGCAGCTCGGCCATCCGACCGGCCTCGGCTGCATCCCCGATCATGACGGGTGCGATGGGGTGATCGCCGGGGAGCACATGGAACCCCGCATCGGTCATCGCCGTACGGAACAGGGCGGTGTTCCGGTTCAGATCGGACCGCAGGTCCCCGGCCGACTCCAGGAGGTCGAGCACCTTGAGGGAGGCGGCGGCGATCACGGGGGCGAGGGAGTTCGAGAAGAGATAGGGGCGCGAACGCTGGCGCAGCAGGGCCACGATCTCCTTGCGCGCGGCGACATAACCACCGGACGCCCCTCCGAGGGCCTTGCCAAGCGTGCCCGTGATGATGTCGATCCGGTCCATGACCCCCGCCAACTCGGGCGTACCGCGCCCCGTGGGGCCGACGAAGCCCACGGCGTGGGAGTCGTCGACCATCACCATGGCGTCATAGCGGTCGGCGAGGTCGCAGATCTCGCGCAGGGGCGCGACATAGCCGTCCATCGAGAAGACCCCGTCGGTGACGACGAGTCTGCGGCGGGCGTCCTGGGTGTCCTTGAGCTGTTGCTCCAGATCGTCCAGATCGCGGTTGGCGTAGCGATGGCGGCGTGCCTTGGACAGTCGGATGCCGTCGATGATGGACGCGTGGTTGAGGGCGTCGGAGATGACGGCGTCCTCGGGGCCGAGCAAGGTCTCGAAGACGCCTCCGTTGGCGTCGAAACAGGACGAGTAGAGGATCGTGTCCTCCTGCCCGAGGAAGGTCGAAAGTCTGGCCTCCAGTTCCTTGTGGACGTCCTGCGTGCCGCAGATGAACCGGACGGAGGCCATGCCGTAGCCCCAGCGGTCCAGGGCCTCCTGGGCGGCGGCGACGACCTCCGGGTGGTCGGCGAGTCCGAGGTAGTTGTTGGCGCAGAAGTTGAGCACCTCGCCGGAGGCGACCGAGACCGTGGCGCCCTGGGGGGTGCCGATGACCCGTTCGGGCTTGTGGAGACCCGCGTCGCGGATCTCCTCCAGGGTGGTGCGGAGTTGGTCGCGGACGGACTCGTACATCGCAAGGCTCCCTGTCGGGGTGGCGGAGGGGTGGGGTGGGGCCACGTCGTGTGCCGGGGCGTGCGCGCCTCTGGTCATCGACGGGGCGATCGGGCGGAAGGGCGTACGAGGTCACGGCGGAGCCGGCCCGGGGTCCCGGTGGGGCTATGCCGCCCAGTTGAGGATGATCTTCCCGCTGCGGGCTGTCGCCGCCTCGTCGAAGGCGGCCTCGTGGTCCCGGTAGTCATAGCTGCCGGTGATCACGGGGCTGAGGTCGAGCCCGGCTTCGAGCAGGACGGTCATCGCGTACCACGTCTCGTACATCTCGCGCCCGTAGATGCCCTTGACGGTGATCATGGAGGTGACGATCTTCGACCAGTCGACGGCGAACTCGTCCGCCGGCAGCCCCAGCATGGCTATTCGGCCGCCGTGCGTCATGTTGTCCACCATGTCGCGCATGGCGGAGGGGCGGCCGGACATCTCAAGACCGATGTCGAAGCCCTCTTTCAGCCCGAGCAGTCGTTGGGCCTCCGCAATACCGTGATCCATCACGTTCAGTGCGAGGGTCGCCCCCGCCTTGCGCGCCAGTTCCAGACGGGACTCGCTGACGTCGGTGATCACCACATTGCGCGCTCCGGCGTGTCGCGCGACGGCAGCGGCCATGATCCCGATCGGGCCTGCTCCGGTGATCAGTACGTCCTCCCCGACGAGGGGAAAGCTCAGCGCCGTGTGCACCGCGTTACCGAAGGGGTCGAAGATCGCGGCGATATCCAGGTCCACCTCGGTGCGGTGCACCCAGACATTGGACGCGGGCAGGGCCACGTACTCGGCGAACGCACCGTCGCGTCCCACACCAAGCCCCACGGTGCTGCGACACAGATGCCGACGGCCGGCAAGGCAGTTGCGGCACCTGCCGCAGACCAGGTGCCCCTCGCCACTCACCGTGTCGCCCACCGCGATGTCCCGGACGTCGGGGCCGACTGCCGCAACCTCGCCCACGAACTCATGGCCCAACACCCTGGGAGTTTGGACGGCCTGCCGGGCCCAGGTGTCCCAGGATCGGATGTGCAGATCGGTTCCGCAGATCCCGGTCCTGAGCACCCTGATCAGAACGTCACCGGGTCCGGTCTCCGGCTCCGGGACGTCCATGAGCCACAGCCCGGGCTCCGCACGCTGCTTGACGAGTGCCTTCATGACTGCGGCTCCAGACGGTGGTACCGATACGGCAGGACAGTGGTGCGGAGAGAAGCCAGCTGGAACCGAACGAACGCCAGACCGTGCTTCCTGGTGATCGGCACCAAATCTGCCCAGGTCAGCGGCTGGAGTCCAGCGAGGTTTTCTTAAGCAGGGCAACAGCAGAGCTTCACACGTCAGTGGGCAGCCACGGCATGTCGAGAAATCCGAGCGTGCCCGCGCACCGTGGTCGGAGCTCAGAACGCAGACAGCCGGCCGGCCGCCCGGCCATCGGTCCAGCCCCATCCCGGGGCCCGCACACCGCACAGTCGAGAGTCACCCAGGGCAATGGTTCACATCCCCTTGGTCACCGTGCGAACTGTCCGCGGTACCCCGCAACACGGAGAGCCGGAGCACCCCACCCGTTCCTCAAGCGATAGAAAGCGAGCATTTTCGATTTGTGCCGCACATCAGTCGCGTATCCGGCTCCGCAGTGCGAGCCTGGGAGGATGAGCTGGGCATCGTGGACGACCACGGGGGTGTATTCCGGGCGTGGTGGAGTGCTCACCCAGGAGGTGGGCATTCTGACCGGTGACCTGACCGTGCATACGACCTGGGCCGGCGATGAGGCTCGCGTGGCGGTGCAGTACAGCGGAGCTTCCGACTGGTTCACCATGGCCGGCAGCCCCCTGCCCTGTGAGTCCGAGGAGGACAGTCGCGCGCTCCATCAAGCGGTGGTGCAGGCGGTCGCGCTCGGGGGCGGTGCCGCGGTACCGCCCATTCCCCATCACACGGTTTAGCGACATCACGGGGTTGAGTGACACGCGCACATGCCCCCGCTCTGTGGAGCGCCGCGAGTGGGCCGCGCATCGCGCCGTCATCGGGTGGGAAGAATAGAGATGCCCGACGAGCCCACCCGTCGAGGACGCGGGCTTCGAGTCGCGCGATGGACTGCGTGGCGTCCGGTGAGAAGCGACCGGTCCCTCATGGGATCGGCGCCCGGTTCACGAACCAGCCGGAGTTCGGGCCCGAACCGTCCGCCGGGTGATCGCCGTGGATCACGGTCGGTGGGTATCACCAGCGACGCCTCTTGCTGATCGCCCACAGTCATCAGCCCGTCTCCGAGGGCCATGGAATCGTTGCCCCCTGGTTCGGCGGTCGGCGATGAAGGGCGCTCGACGGCCTCCCCCGAATCTGCCTCCCGCGCTTCCCGCAGCGCTTGGGCCAGGTGTGTGCGGTGCCACTGGATCTCGTCCGGAGGTACGGCGCGCGCCAGCCGCCCGACCACCTCCTGAGCCGCGGTGCTCCTTGACCGGCCGGCGGCGGACCCGGGCCTCAACCGGTGCAGACGAGTCCGCTCGGCCGGGTCGGGGACCATCTCTGCCAGAACGCTCTCGTCGAGTGCGGAGCTGATGATCGCAGCCCGCCGCCATGGATCGTCGGTGCCCCTGAGCAACAGCCCGAGCCGTCGGCCCCGCCAATTGCGAGGGCGTCGGTCCTCCCCGGACTCCAGCATGGACCGCAGCTCCGGCGGTGTTCTGCCACGAAGGAGCGCCGGGTGGTCCCTGGCGAAGTCCTTCACTTCCTCAACGAGGTAGAGCCAGACCACCGTGCGGTATCGGTTGAGGGAGAACCGGACCGGGACCAAATGTCCGGTGCGGGCGAGCCGGGCGAAGCGCGCGGGGCTGATGGAGAGCAGCCGAGCGCCCTCCACCGTGCCGACGGTCCGCACGCGCTCCCGTAGGGCCAGGAGCCCCACGCCGTCACGTAACCGATCGAGCTCTTCAGGTGCAAAACCCCGACGGCGACCCACCGATGCGCACGAGGCACGGACGTATCCGAGCTGAACGGCCAACTCAAGTTCGTAGCGCCTCAGCTCCAACAGGGCAGCGGCACGGTCGAACGCGATCACACCCCCGGGTCGGTCCCGAGCGGATAAGTCCATCGAACCGTGGTTCGACCTTACGGTGGCGGCTGGTTGAACGGGTGATGCGTAACGCTCCATGCTGGTCTCCCCCGTGAGTCGCAAGCTCTCGGTCTTGACCATAGCCAGGATGCGCGCCGCCCGTCCGAGCCTGTGGATAACCTCGCCCGTACCTCCTGGGGCGCTCGCCCGTACCTCCCGGGCCGTGATGTCGCTCCGCCGAACCGACAGGCGTTGCTACAGGTCAGGAGCTATGCACCCCTGGTTGTCGTGCCTCAACGCTCAGGTGTTCACCCACCCGGTTGACCAGGAGGGTCATCTCGTACGCTATCTGCCCGACATCGGCTTCCGCCTCACTCAGCACACAGAGGCAACTGCCCTCCCCCGCAGCCGTCACAAACAGCAGCGCTTCGTCGAACTCGACCATGGTCTGACGAGCCCTACCCGCGCGAAAGTGGCGTCCCGAGCCGCGAGCCAGGGAGTGCAGCCCCGACGAGACGGCCGCCAGGTGCTCGGCGTCTTCACGCGCCAACTCCGTGCTAGCCCCGGTCACCAGGCCATCGTTGGATAGCACCAGTGCATGCCTGATGTGCTCGATCCGCTTGGTCAGATCGTCGAGCAGCCAGTCAAGTCCCTTGTCCAGCGGCATGGTGGTCCCTCCCCGCTCATATGTTCCCCGTGTGCGCGTAAGCCTTTCGTACACGGGACGACAGGGCAAGGTGTAACTTGCGCACCGAATCGAGGAACGTCACTGTGTACATTCAGTCGGCATATTCAGGCGGCTGTGCCGGGGCCATCCGCCACTGATTCCCGCCCGGATCGCCTCGTTTGCGTGAGCGCTCCGCTTCACCTTCGGCGCCGATGGAGCACCCGGGGGATGACTCCCCTCAACGAACGCATCGGGAATGAACCGTCATGATGCGTGAGGGATGTGACCCATGAGACAGGAGACCATGGCGAGGGAATCGTCTTGCAGGTCGCTCTCGATCGCCCATTCCACCTCCCTCCATGGATCGCCCGATTCGACACCCAGGGGGTTCCTATGCCCCGCGGCAACAATGGATTCCCCGCGGCCATCGGCGCGATTGCGTTCACCTTAGAACCGCCACGCACATCTGACGGTCCATGCCTGAAATGCCGCATCACCGAATGCTCCACGAGTCGCTTCATGGCAGGTTCTGAACGCGCTCGCCGACCGATCTCCTCCCCCGATTCGCACGGCCGGGCGGCTCCCGGCCCGTCGCTGGCCCCTCGGGCTCCGCGGGCCGCGGTTGATCCCGGGAAGGTGCACACATGGCCACCACAACGACCCGGCTTCTCCGGCCCCTCGTCCAAGTCTGGCCTGACCATCACGACTCCCGCCCGTGCAGGGACTTGACGTGCAGAGGCGGTGAAGATCCGGAACTCGGCCAGGAACAGATCTCGATCCGAGCAGATCCCTGCCTCCAGCCTTTCATTCGACGTAGAAGGCCCTGTGCCGACCGTGCAATGGAAGTTGCGACTCAATCGATCCTGAGGCGACGGTTCGGACAACCGCAGCGGGCTTGCAGACAAAACCCCTTGGGGCGGCGCGTCGGCGAGGCAGAGAATGAACCATGTCCATTCCCCTCACCACCGAGCGCCTGGCCCTCCGCGCCTTCGATGAATCGGACTTGGACCGACTGCTGAGCCTCGACGGTGATCCTGAGGTCATGCGCTTCCTCGACCACGGACCGCCTCCTACCCGCGACCACCTGCGGAAGCACGGCCTACAGCGGTTCATCCGACCCCACCCCGGTACGGGTCGACCGGACTACTGGGCCGTCTGTGAGTCGGTGAGCGGGGAGTTCATCGGATGGATAGAGTTCCGACCTGTTGCCGACACCAACACCAGCGTGGTGGAGCTCGGCTATCGACTCGCCAAAGCCGCCTGGGGAAGGGGCTATGCCACCGAATGCGCGTTGGCTTTGATCCGCAAAGGTTTTTGCGATTGGGGTGTGCAGTCGGTCATCGCGAACGCCATGGCGGTCAACCATCGTTCGCGTCGAGTGATGGAGAAGTCGGGTCTCACTCATGTAAGGACCGCCTTCGACGAATGGCCCGACTACATCGAGGGGGCAGAGTTCGGCGATGTCCACTATGAATTGACGAGAAGTCAGTGGAGGGCGCGAAATTCCGAGAAGGCGCTCTGAACGACTGCTTCCCTTCGTCCTCGATAGACCCTCTGCAATCCGCCACATGGTGAACCCATAGGGTTCCTCGTGCGCTCAAGAAGACACACCACGATCGGCACCGCACTTCAGACCAGCACTCCCAGATACCGGGTGATTCAAAAGGTCTCGCCGAATGCTCCGCACGGCGGAGCGACGACGCCACACGGATCGCTGCTTCGGGGATGATCACTTCATCACGACCCTCGGCTCACCCGTTGCGATCACATCCGTGAAAGGAATTCTGCCGCTCATGTCAGTCGACCCGAAGGACGACCAACGATCCGTCACGGAGTTCTTCAGCTCCCGCGCTGCCGACTGGGACGCGCGCTTCCCGGACGACGGACCCGCTTACGCAGCAGCAGTGGCCTCACTGGAACTGCCGCCCGGTGGCACGGTTCTCGACGCGGGATGCGGCACCGGGCGGGCTCTCCCGGCCCTGCGGTCCGCCGTCGGACTCGGGGGCACCGTCGTAGGCGCCGATCTCACACCCGCCATGCTCGCGCAGGCCACGGCCCAGGGGCGTACGGAGCACGGCTCGCTCCTGCTGGCCGACGTCAGTCGACTGCCCCTGGCCGACATCTCTCTCGACGCGGTGTTCGCCGCCGGACTCATCAGCCATCTGCACCATCCGGGTTCCGCACTGCGAGAGTTGGCGAGAGTGGTGCGCAGCGGGGGACGACTGGCCCTCTTCCACCCCGTGGGCCGCGCCGCGCTCGCCAGCCGGCAGGGAAGGCAACTGGCTGACGACGATCTGCGTGCCGAACCCCGACTCGATGCCCTGCTGACCGGGTCGGGATGGACGATGACGTCCTACGAGGACCGGGACCAGCGCTTTCTCGTCCTCGCCGTACGGAAGGCCGAGCAGACGGACAAGTAGACGGACGGCTGCACCGGGAGCTGGCCGCAGCACCTACGGCTCTCTCCCCGCACCCGGATCTCCCCAGATCACGGGGTTGCCGCAACAGCTCTAAAGGCGGCACCTGACGGGCATGCAGAGTACAAGGATCGGCGACGCCCCGTCGCCGCTGGGGAAGGTGGTCCGGGTGTTCAGCAGACTCCGCAGGCTCTTCGTCCATCGGCAGCAGAAGACTCCGGCGGCTCCCGTCCGCTCACCGCAGCACAACCTCTTCGAGGCGGCGGCCTCCTATGTGTCCGGATGCGCAGAGGACGACCAGGTGCAGATGGACGAGGCGGTGACCTGGGTGTCCCCCGAGGCGCTCTCGTTCGGCATCAACGAGTTGGCCTGTCGGGCAGTCATAGCCCTCGCCCGGGAGCGGGACGAGTCCCCTCAGACGGTGGCGCGGAGCCTGTTGGGGCTCCCTGCCGCCTGAGGGCCGACCTGCTCTGCGTCGGGCGGGGTCCCGCGACGGCCACCGCGAAGGCAACGGGGCCGTCGGAAGAACACTCGACGGCCGGGTTACCCACTGGTTAGGGTGCGCCGACGAACCATCGGGTAGGAACGATCCGGGCGAGGAGGCATCATGGCCGAGACGGAAGTCTCCGTCGATGATGACGCGCTGTACGTACTGACCGCGGTGCTCTTGACCCCGGCGCAGTTTCCCAGCGTGCTCGGCGACGATTTCCCCGCCGCGTGCGCCGCTCTGGGTGTTCAGCCGTACGCGGACGGCTACGGGCTGGTGATCGGCCAGGACTACGAGGGCTCCCGCTGGACCGTGGTCGTCGACGATGTACCGCTCGTCGCCGTGGCCATCGCCTCGTGGGACTGCGGGATGGAGTACGACCTCTCTCCCCACGATCGCACCGTGGTGACCGCACTGCCCGGTTGGCCCCTGTCCGTGGCCGTCGCGGCGCCCGGGGTGCCGGAACCGCACGACCCGGAGCCGGAGGAGGGCAGCGTGCCGCCACTGGCGCCGCCGAGCCCCGAGGAGTGGGGCCCCGCGCAGCGCCGGCTGGGTGCGGACGAGATCGCGCTCCAGTGGTCACAGTGGCGACAGCAGATCGAGGACGAGCAGACACTGCCCACGCCGCGAACGACCGCAGATCGGACACAGGGTGTACACCCGGGGCTACGTCAGGCCATGGACCAGGCCAGGAGCTATCTGGAGTTCCCTCCGCCGGTCGGACGGGTGCGATCCACCTTCGCCCCGGGCGGCGCCCGGACGCTGCGCGCCGACGGCCCGGGTTGGTCCATGGTCGCCCGGACCGACGACATGGCGTTCTTCCTCCTGGACGAGGAGCCGCACGAGGTGCTCCCGGTGCGTCGGGGCGAAGAGTTGCCCGAACTGCTCACAGCCCTCGACAAGATGGCCGTACGGCCGGGCTGAGGAAACGGGTCAGCCGGGCGGCCGGGCGGCGCAGCAGGGTCCCACCCCACCCGCCCGGTGGACCGGACGCGAGCCAGGTGATGTGCGCATCCGCCGCCCGGTCAGCGGCCGATTTCCTTGCGGCTGACCCTGCGCAGCCTGCGGCGCTGGCTGGGGTCGAGCATCAGATAGGCCAGAGCCGGCACCCCGAGCACGACCAGGAGTGAGTACCAGCCGAGCAGCGGGCTCAGAAGCAGAGCCACGGCCACTCCTGCGATGACGACCTTTGTCCTCGTTGACACGTCAATGCCTCCTTGCACGGCCTTGCCCCGACATCTGAAGGGAACAACGTACGGGCTCCCCGGGTGGTTCCGTACGGACTCGGGCTCCCCCGTCTGCCCCGGAGTACCGGATTCGGGTGGCCCTCCTCCCTACTCTCCCCTTTTACCGGCTTTACCGGCTTTACCGGCTTTACCGGCTTTACCGGCTTTACCGGCGTTCCGCAGGGGTTCGCCCACGTCGCGCAGATGGGTGAGCGCCTGCCGGTAGGAGTCGATGAGTCCGCTCTCCGTGTAGGTGATGCCCAGCCCGCGGCAGTGGGCGCGTACGAGAGGTCGGGCGAGCCTCAGGTGCGGTCGGGGCATGCTCGGGAACAGATGATGTTCGATCTGGTAGTTCAGGCCGCCCAGCATCCAGTCGGTGACCGGTCCGCCGTGGACGTTGCGCGAGGTGAGGACCTGTCGACGAAGGTGTCCCCAACTACGGGCTTCCTCCTCGTCGGGCATGGGCATCCCCTTGTGGTTCGGCGCGAAGGCCATGCCCAGATGGAGCCCGAGCAGCAGTTGGTGGATCAGGGCGAAGAGGAGGGCTTGGCCGATCGGCATCGTGGCCAGGAGCAGGACCGCGTAGCCCACGAGGTGGACGACGAGGAGGAGGCCCTCCGTGGCACGGACGGTGCGAGAGCGGGGTGAGCCACCGAGGCGGTTCGGGGAGAGGACCGCCCGCAGGCCGTAGACCTTGAGCGCCATCCCCTCCAGGGTGGTCAGCGGGAAGAACAGCCACGCCTGGTGGCGGGTGAGCCAACCGTGAAACCCCGACCTGGTCCCGGCTTGCCACGGGGTGAAGACCAGGACGTCCGCGGCGACGTCCGGGTCCCTGTCGACGTCGTTGGGGTGGGCGTGATGGCGCTGGTGCTTGTCGTTCCACCACTGCTGGCTCATCCCCAGCAGCACATTGCCGTGGAAGAGCTGGATGAGCCTGTTGGTGCGGCGGTCTCTGGAGATCTGTGCGTGGCCCGCGTCATGGGCGAGGAAACCGGTTCTGGCGGAGAGCACGGCCAGGAGCGGGGCGAGGAGCAGGACCCACCAGGAGCCTCCGAGGACCGCCGTGCCGACGACGGTTCCGGCCAGACCGAGCAGGTTGAGAAGGATGCTTCCCGCGTACCAGCCGGCGCGGTGCTCCAGGAGTCCCTGTTCCTTCACCGTGCGCAACAGCGGGGTGAACTCGCTGGGGCTGCGTGCCGGAGGAACGGGCGTACGGGGCTTCGGCGCCTTCATCGTGCTCCACAGGGCCGTCTCTGATCTGTCGCGAGGGGGTTGCTGGTCTTCGGACACCCGCCCCGAGTGCGGCGCTGAGGGCTCCCAGGTCTCGCCGTTCGCTGTCGGCGGTGCGGCGGACAGGGGTTCCCTGTCCACGCGTGGCCTGGCCTGGGGCATGTCGTCTCCGGTTGTCGCGGGCGTTGCGGCCCGGGTGTGCCTGTGCTGACCTGAGGAAACGTAGACAAGGCGGGTGGGCCGTGACCATGACGCCATCCCCCGTACGGTGCGGGGGCGGGCCCTCCCCCACTGAGGTGGTGTTGAGTGCACCCATGACCGCCGAACCGGTTCACGTGGGCTGGATCACAGCGTCGCGCCCGCCGTGAACGCCGCGCATGGAGTACCCTCGGCGACTCCCAGTCGAAGCTAGTCAAATTTGAGGAATGCGTCATCGCTGTGCACAGGCCCCCTGCGGCAACGCCCTCGCCGACCGCTGAACCACCCGTCGGTCCAGCCCCGTCCCTCCCGAGCGCCCCTGATGCCTGCCCGGACGGTGCGCTCGCCTCGCGCTCCGCAGTGTTCCTGCCGGCGGACCCGCCCCGTGCCGGCCGTATCGCGTTCTGGTCCGCCGAGCCCCCCGGGGTCCCCGGGTCCGACTCGTCGGGGACCGTCGACGACCTCACCGTGGTCTGTGCGGACAGCGGGCTGCACACCGTCCCCGCCCTACTGCTCCCCGTGCGAGAAGCCCTCGACGTCCTGACCAGGGCAAGGGGCGACGCCGGTGCTTCGTCGAGCGCACGGTTTTGGGGATCGGCCGCCGTCGTCGCACTCCAACTCGTCGCCAGGGGACTGCTCCTCCCCGGGCTGACGCCCACCGATCGGGACGCGTGGCGGGTCGGCCCCCTGACGGCCGAGGACACGGAACGCATCCGCGCCCTGGCCGCCGCCATGCCGTCGAGCGCGCACGCCGTGCCGCTCCCGGCACCGGCAGCCGACGCGGGTGAGCCCGTACTCCTGCCCGAACCGGAACGACTGCTGCGATCGTTCCTGGACGCGGTGGCGGACGTTCTGCCCCGCACTCCCGCGGCAGAAATCGCAGCGGGCGCACCGGCGTTCGCCGCGGACGCCCCCCAGACCCTGCCAGGCGCGCGGGCATGGGCGGCGGACATCGCCGCGGGCCACGACGCAGGCGTACGCCTCTCCCTGCGGATCGAGTTGATCGAGGGATCCGCGTCTCCGGATCCGGATCCGGCACACAGGGAGGGCGGGCAGGAGCCCTCCCCGCCCTCCCTGAAGGCCGTTCTCCAGATGCACAGCGCCAGCGACCCCGCGATCGTCGCGGACGCAGCGGACGTCTGGGCGAGCGGCGATCGCCCCGGCGAGGCATTCGGTCCCCGGGCCCGGATGGATCTCCTCCTCGCGCTGCGCCGCGCCGCCCGGGCATGGCCGCCGTTGGCCCCGCTGCTGCACGCCGCCGTACCCGATGAGCTCCCCCTCGCGGAGGAAGAGGTCAGAGAACTGCTCGGCGACGCGACGCGGGCCCTCGCCAGCTGTGGGGTGGAGGTCCACTGGCCCAAGGACATGGCGCAGCGACTCGTCGCCCGCGCCGTGATCGGACCGATGGACGGCGCCGCCGAGGGACGGGCGGCCGAACGTTCGGGGCTCGACTCGTTCGTCTCCGCCGATGCGCTGCTCAGCTTCAACTGGTGGTTCGCGCTGGGTGATCAGCAGTTGACGCCGGAGGAACTGGATCGGCTCGCCGAGGCGAACCGCCCGCTGGTGCGCCTTCGCGACCAGTGGGTGCTCGTCGACCCCGACGAGGTGCACCGTGCCCGCGATCGCCGGGACCACACCTTGGCACCGGTCGATGCGCTCGGTGCCGTGCTCACCGGCAGCACGGAGATCGACGGTCGGAAGGTCGAGGTGGAGGCGGTCGGCTGGGTGGCCCGGTTGCGCGATCGACTCGCCGATCCGGAGGGCGGACTCCAGGAGATCGGCCAGCCGTCGGCACTCGCCGCGTCCCTGCGCGACTACCAGTTGCGCGGATTGAACTGGCTGCACCGCATGACCTCGCTCGGTCTCGGCGGCTGTCTCGCCGACGACATGGGCCTCGGCAAGACCATCACCCTGATCGCCCTGCATCTCCACCGACAGATCGATGAGTCGACAGTCGGCCCGACCCTGGTGGTCTGCCCCGCATCGCTCTTGGGGAACTGGCAGCGGGAGATCGAGAAGTTCGCTCCGGGCACACCGGTACGTCGGTTCCATGGCCCCGCCCGGACCCTGGAGCACCTGCGCGACGGCGAGTTCGTTCTCACCACGTACGGAACGATGCGTCTGGACGCCGAGCGGTTGGGCGGCGTCAGCTGGGGCATGGTGGTGACCGACGAGGCGCAGCACGTGAAGAATCCCTACTCCGCGACCGCGCGCCAACTGCGCACGATCGGCGCGAAGTCGCGGATCGCCCTGACCGGCACCCCCGTGGAGAACAATCTGTCGGAGCTGTGGGCGATCCTCGACTGGACCACTCCGGGGCTCCTGGGTCGACTCGGTACCTTCCGCAACCGATATGCGCGTGCCGTCGAGGGGGGCGATCTGGCGGCGGCGGAACAACTGACCGCGCTGGTGCGGCCCTTCCTCCTGCGCCGGCGCAAGTCCGATCCCGGAATCGCCCCGGAGTTGCCGCCCAAGACGGAAACGGACCGTGCCGTGACGCTCACCGCAGAGCAGGCCGGTCTGTACGAGGCGGTGGTGCGCGAGACGATGGCGGCGATCGCCGAGGCCGACGGCATGGAACGCCGCGGTCTGGTGGTGAAGCTGCTCACCTCGCTGAAGCAGATCTGCAATCACCCCGCGCAGTACCTCAAGGAGGAACAGCCGCGGATCACGGGGCGTTCGGGCAAGGTGGAACTGCTCGACGAACTTCTGGACACGATCGTCGCCGAGGACGGCAGCGTCCTGGTCTTCACCCAGTACGTGCAGATGGGACGCCTGCTGGAGCGGCACCTCTCGGCGCGCGGGGTACGGACGCTGTTCCTGCACGGGGGTACGCCCGTCATGGAGCGCGAGACGATGGTGGAGCGCTTCCAGAGCGGGGAGGTCCCGGTCTTCCTGCTCTCCCTGAAGGCGGCCGGCACCGGTCTGAACCTCACCCGTTCCGGTCATGTGGTCCACGTGGACCGTTGGTGGAACCCCGCCGTCGAGGCCCAGGCCACGGATCGTGCGTACCGGATCGGCCAGACGCAGCCCGTGCAGGTCCATCGGCTGATCTCCGAAGGCACGATCGAGGATCGGATCGCCGACATGTTGGCGCGCAAGCAGGAGCTCGCCGATGCGGTACTGGGCTCCGGTGACGCGGCACTGACCGAGCTGACCGATGCCGAGTTGGCCGAGTTGGTGGGGCTCCGCAGGGACGGGGGGACATCACGGTGAACCGCCGTCACGACGCGTACGGCGGTCTGGGACCGGGGGCGAACGACGGCGCGGATGACGCCGACCGCACCAACAGCAGTGGGGAGATCGGGGACATGGACGGTGGGCAGGACCGCAGCGGGATCACGCAGGGCGGTCCCGACGCGAACGAGCGGACCTTCGCCCCGCTGCCGCCCCCGCCCGGGCGCGGTTTCGCCCAGACGTGGTGGGGCCGCACCTGGGTCAAGGCGTTGGAGGAGACCGCGCTGGACTCCCAGCAGCTCACCAAGGGCCGCAAGAACGCCCGGGCGGGGGCGGTGGGCGCGGTCTCCGTGCGTCCCGGGCGGGTCACCGCAGTGGTGCGCGACCGCGACGGAACCGGTCACCGCTGCGATGTGCTGTTGCAGGAGCTGACGGCCGCCGAATGGGATCGGTTCCTGGACATGGCGGTCGATCGAGCCGGGCACATCGCGGCGCTCCTCGACCGTGAGATGCCGACGCATCTGGTGGAGGACGCGGCAACGGCAGGGGTCGAGTTGCTGCCGGGCATCGGCGATCTGGAGCCCGAATGCGGATGCGGTGCCTGGGACCTGTGCCCCCATACGGCTGCGCTCTGCTACCAGGTGGCGCGGTTGCTCGACCAGGACCCCTTCGTCCTGTTGCTGCTGCGGGGTCGGGGCGAGCGGGTGTTGCTGGACGAGTTGCAGGCGCGCAGCGTGGCTCGGGCGAGTGCGGGAACCCCGCGAACACCACAGCAGCCTGCCGAGGGCGTACGGGCTGCTGTGGTGTTCGCGGCGCAGGGCGGGCTGCCGCCCCTGCCCGGACCGCCGTCGCTGCCGGACCGGAGCGGCCCCGCGCCTTCCCTGGACAGCGAGATCGCCCCGGGGAGCGGTGTTGACCCGGCGGCGTTGGAGTTCCTCGCGGCCGATGCCGCGGCCCGGGCCCACCACCTCCTCGCACAGGCCCTCTCGCCCGGTCATTCCCGACAACCACGGACGGCACGGCAGGAGGTCGACGTCGACGCGGTACGCCTGGCAGCTGCACAGCCGGGGCCGGTGATCGCCGGACGTCTCGCCGCGGGCACCGGGCGCCAGCGCGTCGAGTTGGATGTGGCCGTGCGGGCCTGGCGCGCGGGAGGCACGGCGGCGTTGGCCGTGTTGGACGATGCATGGACTCCGGATGCGGAGTTGCTCGCGCGGGCGGCTGCGGCTTTGGACGGTGCGTGGGAGGACATGGACCGCCCTCGGTTGCGGAGCGCCGGTGCGGGTCGCTGGACGGTCGTCGGCGCGGAGAGGCAGCTACGGATCGGTGCGGACGGCCGGTGGTGGCCGTTCCGCAAGGAGAAGGGTCGCTGGGTTCCATCGGGTCCTGGGGGCCGTACGCCCGACGCGGTGCTGTCCGAGGTGCTACCGGGGGTAGCGGGCGAACTGGACTGAAGACCCTCAAAGCAACACTGGTCACACCGGCAACAGGGAGAGAGATCGGCCGAACCCTGCTGAACTCCCCCCACGGCCTACGCGCGTAGGGCAGGGTTCCTTCAGATGCATGGATCATCCGGTTCGTCGATGCACCGGGGCAGCCGTCCCTGCGCATCGACGAACCGGCCTCCCTCGTGTCGACACGTCGTCGTCAGCGCACGAGGGACACCAGCACGACCGGACCGAGACCCGCCTGACCCCCACCAGGAGGCTGCCCCATGTCCCACGAAATGTCCCCCGAGTCGAAGAAGACCCGCCCGCTGCGCCGCTCGCTCGTCCTCGGTGTGCCGATCGCCTTGGTCACGGCCGTCGCCGTGGCCGCGACGGCCACCGGCACCACCCCCACCCCCAGCAAGCCCCGCGCCGCGGCCCCGGAAGTGGTGGGCACCGCGGTCCTCGACGAGATCCCCTTGGCGAAGTTCAGCAATTCGCTCATCCCGAACTCCGTCGCCAACGACCGCGGGGTGCACCTCGGCATCGGCAGCGACATGTTCCCGGCCGACCGCAAGGGCGAGTTCTGGGCGCTGACCGACCGCGGCCCCAACGGTCAGATCAAGGTCGACGGCGTCAAGCGCCGCACCTTCGCCGTACCGGAGTTCAACCCGGCGATCGTCCGGGTGCGCGTCGCGGGCGAGCGGGTGTCCGTGCTGCGGGCGATCCCCATCACCACGGCCTCCGGCAAGCCGGTCTCGGGGCTGCCGAACCAGGCGTCGCGCGACGAGGCCCCGTTCAACTTCAATGCGACGACGCCTCTGTCGTACAACCCCAGCGGTCTGGACACCGAGGGAATGGCCCGGGCCGAGGACGGCTCATTCTGGCTCGTCGACGAGTACGGACCGTCACTCATCCACGTCTCCGCACGCGGCCGGGTCCTCGCCCGTTACGTGCCCAAGGGGCTGGGGCTCCAGGGCGCCGACTACCCCGTCGTGGAAGCGCTGCCCTCGATCCTCCTGAAGCGCAAGCTCAACCGCGGATTCGAAGCGCTGACCGTACTGCCGGGCGGTGACCTCGTCCTGGCCGTGCAGAGCCCGCTGCTCGTACCGGACGCAACCGCGGGCGAGGCGTCCCGCAATGTGCGGCTGTTGCGCTTCTCCCCCGAGGAGGCGGAGGTGACGGCGGAGTACTCCTACCAGTTCGACCCCGTCCACGTCGTCGATCCGTCGGAGACCGACACGGCCGAACTGAAGCTCTCCTCGCTCGTCCCGATCGACGACGACACCGTCCTGGTCCAGGAGCGCACGGACAAGTCGTCACGACTGCACCGCGTGACCCTACCGAGCGGCGAAGGCATCCTCGGCAGCCGCTGGGACGATCCGGCGACCTCTCCCAGCTATGAGCAGGTCGAGGATCTGGCAGCGGCCGACGTGCCCGTACTGGCCAAGGAACTGGTCGTCGACTTCGGCAAGGTTCCCGGGGTGCCCGGCAAGATCGAGGGCATCGCCCTGGTGGGCCGCAACACCCTGGCCCTGATCAACGACAACGACTTCGGGATGTCGGACGGTGCTCAGGCCTTCGACGAGCAGGGCAGGCTGGTGGACAGCGGTGTCGACACCAGAGTGACCCATGTGAAGCTGCCGCGCCCGCTGCGCGGCTGAGTCCTCGGACGTACGTCGGAGTGGATGGGCAGCGATCCGGGTGTGGCCCGGATCGCTGCCCCTTCATATGTCGGTGTCGGTCCGGCTCCATCGGGTGCACCGGGAGATCGCGCTCGCTCGGGCGGCCTCCACCATCCCGGACCCGGTTCGTGCAGCGCCCTGCGGCGCCCGGCCCACCGTGCGAGACGCGCGACACGACATCGGGCGGCACGACATCCCCGGGCAGCGGGAGCCGACGCGAGATCCTGGGGCCGGCCCGGACGCCACCCGGCACCAGGGCTGCCAGCCCCGCTTCTGACATCCCACCAGGAGAGGCCCGAATGGACCGTAGAAGACTCCTTCGGGGCGCCGCCGCAGCGGCGGCCACGAGTGCGCTGTTCCCGATCGTCACCGCCCATGCAGCAGCCCGCCCCTCGGATCGATCGGACGGCGGGGCCCGCGCACCCGGCCCCTCGCACGATCATTCGTTCGAGGCCCGGCGTCGAAGCGATGTGGACCATCCCTCCGCACAGTGGCGCCCCGCGGCCGCGGAGAACTACACGGTTTCCAGCCGTCCGGGCTCCTATCCGATCGACTTCGTCGTCATCCACGTCGCCCAGGAGACCTTCGCCGACACGGTCAAGATCTTCCAGAACCCGGCGAAACAGGTCTCCGCACACTACGTCGTCGCATCGGCTGACGGTTCGGTCGCGCAGTGCGTCCGGGAGCGCAACATCGGTTGGCACGCCGGAAACTGGGACTACAACACCCGCAGCATCGGGATCGAGCACGAGGGCTGGGTGGACCAGCCCGCCTACTTCACCCATGCCCTCTACGAGAGTTCGGCCGCGCTCACCGCGTCGATCTGCGAGCGGTACGGCATCCCCAAGGACCGGGCGCACATCATCGGCCACCACGAGGTGCCGGGGGCCGACCACACCGACCCCGGACCGTTGTGGGACTGGCAGCGCTACATCCGCCTGGTGAACTTCGCGTGACCCCGGTGCACGACCGCCGGTGGGAAGAGGTCAAAATACCGAAGCGATAGCCTGCTGACTACTTGTCACTTGAGTGCGTGTCCGGCTCGGCGGGCTAGGTCACGATGGTTCCAGGGAGGCCGATTTGACCGATGCATGGGTGGCTCTGGAGCCGGGTGCCGACCCGGTGAAACGGGTCGCGGACCTGCGCAGGGCTTACGACGCGTATCTGACTGCGGGCCGCGTCGAGGCGCCGGTCCGGCCCGTGGTGGCCGACTCCTGGCGCCGCTCCGCCCGCGCCCTGGTCAGCCCCGAAGGCGTGGCGGGCATCGAGTTGGACGACGATGCGCTCACCACGTACCGGGAGAGCCACCCCCTGGCCCGGGTGATGCCCCTCATACGTGAACTCACCAGCGGCTACGCCATGGACGGCGACCATCTGGTGGCGGTCTGCGACAGCCATGGACGGCTGCTGTGGGTGGAAGGGCCGCCCACCACGCGGCGAAGGGCCGAAGGGATGAACTTCGTCCCGGGCGCCCGCTGGTCGGAATCGGCGGCGGGCACGAACGCACCAGGCACGGCGATAGCCGTGGACCGGCCCGTTCAGGTCTTCGCCGCCGAGCACTTCCGGCGCCCGGTCCACCCGTGGACCTGTGCGGCGGCACCGATTCACGATCCCGCCACGGGACGCGTGCTCGGCGCGGTCGACATCACGGGCGGCGACCGGTTGGCCCATCCCCACAGTCTCGCCTTCGTCGCCGCGGTCGCCCGGGCCGCGGAATCCCAACTCGCCCTGCTCGCACCGACGACGCCCACCACCGGTAGCGTCCGGCTGACCGCATTGGGCCGCAACGAAGCACTCCTGCTAACCGAAGGGCGCACCTTACGCCTGAGCCGCCGCCACAGCGAGATCCTGGTCCTGCTGGCCCACCGCCCCGAGGGAGTGGGCGGGGACGAGTTGCTGATGGAACTGTACGAGGACGAGTCCGTCACCCCCGTCACCCTGCGGGCCGAACTGTCGAGACTGCGGCACCTCCTCGGGAGGGACCTCCTGCGGTCACGGCCCTACCGCCTCGCCGCCCTGGTGGACACCGACTTCGGCGCGGTGACGCGAAGGCTCGCGTCGGGCACGGTCACGGGAGCCCTGAGCGCCTACGCCGGTCCCCTGCTCCCCGCATCGATGGCACCCGCCGTGGTGCGGCTGCGGCGACGGCTCACGGACCAACTCCGTGCCGCACTGATCTCACGGGGTGACCCCGGCCTCCTCGCGGACTGGGCCTACAGCCCGTGGGGGGAGGACGACCTCCCGGTGTGGCGGGCCTTGGCGGGCGCACTCCCCGGTGCACAACGCCCGGCGGCCCTCGCCCGCATCCGCGAACTGGACGGCTGGCAGGGAGCCTGACACCGGCCGGCCGTGCGCCGCGTCGAACGACCTTGCGGTGAGGGACCGTGGTGCGCGGTCCACGACCCGCGTGGAACGACCGGTCCGCCCAGGCGGGACGGCGCGATCAACGCGGGCGCACGACCGGCCTGTTCAGATCGCCCTCGGCAGGGGAAAGTTGAGGCGCATGACCGCATCGAACGCCGCGTCCGGCAGCAGCCGTTTGGCGAGCATCGTCGCGCGGGCCATGGTCCCGATCGCATAGCGGGCACGGGGTCGGGCGACGGTGGCGGCGCGAACCACGACCCGCGTGGCGGCCTCGGCCGATACGGCGCCTTTGCTCCGGGTGAACGTGCGGTCCGCGTACATGGCCGCCAGCTCACGGCGGAAGTCCGCGTACGGATCCGCCGGCCCGGTAGCCGAGTCGCGTTGCATGGTGCCGACCGCGGTCGAGCCGAACTCGGTGATGGTGGGGCCTGGTTGGACCACCACCACGCGGACGCCGAGCCCGGACACCTCAAGGCGCAGCGAGTCGCTGATGGCCTCCACCGCGTGCTTGCTGGCGTGGTAGAAGGCGCCTCCGGGTGGCGAGAACCGGCCACCCATGGAGGAGATGTTGACGATCCTGCCGCGCCCGGCGCGGCGCATCCCGGGCAGGACCAGTTGCGCCATGCGCACCAGGCCGAAGACGTTGGTGTCGAACTGGGCCCTGACCTCTTCGGGGGTTGCCGTCTCGACCGGCATGTGCAGCCCGTAGGCGGCATTGTTGATCAGGATGTCGATCCGGCCGTGCTCGGCCTCGACCGCGGCCACCGCGGCGGTCATGCTCGTCTCGTCGGTGACGTCCAGCGTGTGCGTGCTGATGCCCAGGGCCGCCAGTTCGGCGAGCGATTCGGGCCGACGGGCGGTGGCGTGGACCTGGTGGCCGAGGCGATGGAGCGCAAGGGCTGCCTCACGCCCCATACCGGAGGAGCAGCCGGTGATCAGTACGGTCTGCGGTGTGGTCATGCCGCGTCCTTTCGATGCAGGAGATCCCAGACGGCGTCTTCCGCCTGGTCGAGGGCGTCGTGATCGAGGGCCTTGAGCCCGTCGGGGCGTTGGAATCGGACCAGACCGGCGAAAGCGCCCAGGGCCAGGGCGACGAGCCGGCCTGCGTCACCGTCGCGGATCTCGCCGGCCTGCTGCCCACGGGCGATGAAGTCGGCGGCGATGCGGTCGATTTCCGCGGCGAGTTCGATGCTGTCGGGGGTGAGGTACGTGTCGTGCTGCTGGTGTTCCAGAAAGACGAAGGCGTCCGGCCGGTCGGTGGCGTACTGGGCGAAGCCCCGCCAGAACCGGCCGAACTCCACACGGATCGACGTCGTGGGGCCACCTTCTTCGACCGCGTCGGCCAGCCGGCGGAGCAGATCGCGTTTGGCGTGTTGGAACGCGGCGTTCCCGAGTGCCTCTTTGCTCGGGAAGTACCGGTAGATGCTGCCGACGCCGACCCCCGCACGCTGGGCGACGGCCGGCATCTGTGTTCCCTCGTAGGTCCGTTCGGCGAAGAGGGCGATGGCTGCGTCGATGAGGGACTGGGAGAGCTCTGGCTTCCGGGGAGTCACGGAATGAATATTCATTCCGCAAGGGATCGCTGTCAAGCCCGATCCATGAGCGCGGAGCGGATGACCCGCCCGATCGACCCGTGTGCGGTTGCGAGCTACAGGAGTCGATGCAGGTCAAGGTGAGGGCCGGCCATCCGAGGCCATGGGCGCGGGAGAGGATGTCCGAGCTCCTTCGACCGGCCGCGCCGGACCGATGGCGAAGGGCTCCTTGAGGCGAGCATCCTCAAGGAGCCCTCATCGATACCGGGCAGGCCCCGCCACCGGAGCACCGCACGGGTGCCCCGGCCGAGCGAGGGTCCGGCTATGGAACCCCGCCGCCGTTCACCGGCTCTCGCCGCATGACGTACGGGCGATGAGTTGCGGTTCGAAGCGGAGTTGCACCGGATGGTCGGGATTCTCGACGATCAGATCGGCTGCGCGCTGCCCCATCCGGTACGAGGGTTGTGCCACCACCGTGATGCCGAGGGCCGGTGCCCAGGAGAAGTCGTCCATCGTCAGGAAGCCGATGTCGTCCGGGATCGCGAGCCCCCTGGCGGACAACGCGGAGTGGACGGCAACCGTCCGCAGGCCCGTCAGACAGACGATCGCGTCCAGAGGGGCACGGCGGTCCAGCAGTGCGTCCACTGCCTCTGCGGTCTCCGCGTTGACGGACACCGCCGCAACGGCGTCCTCGGACAGCAGCAGCCCCGCATCGGCGAGCCCTTGCCGCAGCCCTTCGGTCCGCCCGAGCTGCGAGGGCCGTGTTCCCGATGTGACCACCCCGATCGACCGGCGCCCGCACGCGATCAGGTGCTCGGCCATCATCCGGCCGGCAGCGACGTTGTCCAGGCTGACCGAGTGCAGACCGACGGGCGGATCCGGCACCGACCGCGCCACGATGACGCACGGGGTTCCCCCCATGGCCATCCGGCGCGTCCTGTCATCGGTGGACACACTGGCCGTGACGATGAGGCCGCGCACCCGCTGCTCGTCCATGGCCTGGATCTGTGCGAGCTCGCGATCAGGACGCAAGAACGTGTTGGCGAACATGACGAGGCTGCCATTGGCGGCGGCCACCTCGTCGATGCCGCGGATCAGATCGAGGTAGAACGGGCTGCTGAGGTCTCCCATGACCACTCCGACGGTGCTGGAACGCCCGGCGAAGATGCTCTTGGTGAGCGCGTTCGGCGAGTATTCGAGCCGGGTGACCGCGTCCCACACCCGGGTCGCGGTCGCCTCCCGGACGGCCCCGCCGTTGAGCACCCGCGAGACCGTCGCCACCGATACCCCTGCCGCCGACGCGACATCGCCGATGGTTGTTCGCTTCACCGTCTGTCCCTTCCAGCCACTCCGGTCAGGCGGTGACACGCCGGCCGTCGCGGACAACGATCTCACCGCCGATGATGACAGTGCGCACCTGTGGCAACTCCGCCGGGTCGGTGAGCACGAGGTCGGCGATCGCGCCCGGTGTGACGCGTCCACGCCGTGGTGCCACACCCGGGACGGCATCGGCGACGTTGGCGGTGGCCATGGCGATCGCCGCGGGCAGACGCACCACACCGGCCTTGGTGGCGCGGTCGATCGCGAGCAGAATCGGGTCGTGGTGACCGCCCGCGTAGTCGGTCGAGATCGTGTCGACGAGCCCGGCTGCGAACATGGCGTAGAGCAGTTCGGGGCCCGTGGTGAGCCGCCGTGCGCCGAAGGTGTCGAGGGTGGACACATCCACGGTGGCGCCCAGTTCCTTGAGCCGTTCGGCGTGTTCCAGTGCCTCGCGCGGGTCGAAGCTCGAATGGTTGGAGTGCCCGGCGATGAGCCGCACGCCGGTCCTGGCGATCGCGGCTACCTGCGTCATCGAGGCGGCTGCATTGTGCACGAGTACCGGCACTCCGAGTTGCTGGGCACGGTCCGCGGCTTCGGCGAGTCCCTCCAGGGCGATGTCAAAGGCGGGCAGGACGATATCGGAGACGATGTCGCGGATCTCGTCGACCGACAGCTTGCCGGCCAGCCCGGCGGCCACCAGCGCCTCTTCGACCGTGTCGCGGTCGAAGGACGAGGCCGCAATGTGCCGCCCCAGCACGGAGACCTTCAGCGCGTCCGCCTGCCGGGGCGTGATCGTCACTCCGGTGCGCCGGACCACCTCGGCCGGGATGTACATGTAGCTCGCCCCACCACCGCCCAGGGTGTGTCCGGCACCGATCTCGCCGAGGGCGACCGCGCCATCGGCGACCGCCCGGCGCGCGGTGTACGCACAGTGCTCGTCGGTGAGCCCTCCCCCGTCGGCGACGGTCGCCGCCCGCAGGCAAGCTGGGGTGTTGCAGGAGGCGAGTCTGACGGTGACCGGGTGGTCTTCGTCGGTCCTCGCGACCGCTTCGGCGGTGACGAAGCCGTCGACGCAGAGCACGGTCGTCGTGCCCTCCAGCAGGTGCCGGTCGAGGTTGGCGAGCACCTGCCCGGGTGGGAGTCCTTCGTGACCGCTCGGGAAGAGCGGGCCGTACGCGGTGCCGTGGGTGTGGTTGTTGATCAGGCCCGGGAGGGCGAGAGCCCCCGCGGCATCGACGATCTCGTCCGCGGCGCCGTAGGTTTCCACCGGCCTGGTGGGCAGGATCTCTCGGACCGTGTCTCCCTCGACCACGATGTCCACCCCGTGCCGGAGGTCGCTGCCGGTGCCGTCGACGAGATCACAACCGTGCAAGACAGTCGTATGCACAACGTCTCCTCAGAATCGCTCGAAGCGGAAGGGGGCCAGTTCCCCGGTGCGGTCCTCGCCGAGGGCTTCGGCGGCGACCAGAGCGCCGGCGTACAGGCTGAGGGTGGCGCCGCTGTGGGAGACGGCGAAGTGGAAGTTGGGCAGGTCGGGGGCCCGGCCCAGGACGGGCAGGCCGTCACCGGGAATGGGCCGCTCCCCCACCCGTACGCTCTCCACGCTCGCCGCGCGGAGGCCCGGGTACAGCGCGCGGCCCGCCGCCATCAACCGGTCGACCGCGGTCTGCTCCACACTGATCTCTCCGGTGTCGAAGACCTGTGCCGCACCGTCGATGTCGTGCGTGTGCAGGAGCAGCCGCCCGGCGCCGTCCGGCCGGAGGTGGACGTGCGGGGCGTGGACGACACGGGAGGTGGAGACCGCGACCGGTGATGTGTAGACGAGGACACCGCGGGTGTTGCGCATGGGCAGCTCCAGTCCGGCGAGGCCCGCGATGTGGTCGGCCTGCGGGCCGGCGCAGTTGACCACGGCATCGGCGGCCAGTCGTCGCCCCGATGCGAGGAGGACCGAGCCCACCCGGCCGCCGGATACGTCGATTCCCGTGACCGCGTCGTGCCAGATCCGCTCCACGTCCGCAGTGGAGAAGAGATGGGCGATCAGTCGGGTCGGTTCGATCCAGCCCTCTGCCGGGAAGTGGGCGATCTCGTCGGCGGGGAGTTCGGCGGGGTTTATGTCGGGCTCAAGGCGGAGCACGTCCGCCCGGGTGAGCCAGCGTGCCTCGTATCCGTAGCTCACCACGGTGGCGACCTTGCGGCGCAATCGCTCGCGCTCGTCGTCGCTGCCGCCCCACTCCAGATTGCCGCCTTCGTGGTACCAGTCGCTGCCGGGCACATTGTGCGCCAGCTTCTGGTGTGCCTCCATCGAGGCGACGCTGAGATCGTGGTACGCCCGTGGCTGTTTGCCGCAGGAGTTGGTCCACGAGAAGGTCGCCCCTGATGTGCCACCTGCCGGTGCACCCCCGTCGACCACTGTGACGCGTGCGCCCCGGCGTGCCAGTTCGGCACTCACCGCCGCGCCGTAGACACCGGCACCGATGACAACGACTTGCTCGACCATGTGGATTCCTCTTCTCTCGTTCGTTGGGGAGTCGTCGGGGGCTTCAGCCCGCTGCGGGCAGCGCATGAGCGGCGCCCGGGGGAACGGAAACGGTGGTCTCGTCCCCGGGTGCGGGAAGTCCGAGCGCGCCCGGATCGGGCACGGACACCCGTAGCCGGACCGAATCGGAGATCTCCACGACGACGGTGGCGAGACTGCCCTCGTTGACGATCTCGGCCACTCGGCCGACGATCGACGTCCCGGCGCCCTCGGCACCCAGGCGCAGTGCCTCCGGTCTGAGCAGGACCTGGACCGCATCACCTTCCGCGACGGTTCCCGCGTGCCGTGCGCGCAGTGTGTCCGCGGTGGTCAGCCGTACGGTGCATCCGTCCGGTCCGGCTTCCGTGCACACTCCGGGGACGAGATTGGACTGACCGATGAATCCGGCCACGAACGCATTCACCGGGTGCCGGTAGATGGTGTCGGGGGTGTCGAGCTGTTCGACCCGGCCGTCGCGCATCACCGCGATCCGGTCGCTCATCACCAGGGCTTCGGTCTGGTCGTGCGTCACAAAGATCGATGTGGTGCCCAGTTCGCGCTGCAAGTGCTTTATCTCCAGGCGGAGTTGCTCGCGCAGCTTGAGGTCCAGATTGGACAGCGGCTCGTCGAACAGCAGCACCTTCGGTTGCACCACAATCGCCCTGGCGAGGGCGACGCGCTGCTGCTGCCCACCGGAGAGCTGGCCCGGCATCCGGTCCTCGTACCCGGTGAGACCGACGCGTTCGAGCGCGCCCGCCACCCGCACCTGGACGTCTGCCTTCGGGCATTTGCGCATTCGCAGTCCGTAGCCGACGTTCTGACCGACGCTCAGGTGCGGGAACAGTGCATACTGCTGGAAGACCATCGCGGTGTCACGCCGGTCGGGCGGCAGTCGGTGGACGTCCTGGCCGTCGAGCAGGATCCGCCCGGAGTCCGGTGTCAGAAAGCCCGCGATCATGTTCAGGGTCGTCGTCTTCCCGCAGCCGGAGGGTCCGAGCAGGGTCAGGAACTCACCGGGCCGCACATCGAGGTCGAGGTCCTCCACCGCCACCGCGGCACCGAACTGTTTGCGAATGCCCCGCAGGGTCACGGCGTAGCCGCCCGTACGTGCTCGTGTGGCCGGCTCCTCGGCGGCGTCCACTCGTGCAATCACTTGGTACCTCCGTGGATGAACTCGGTCAGGCGAACGAACCGGGACGCCACGCCCGCGATGACACAGATGCCGACGACGCTGGTCACGGCGACGCACGCCAGGGTCGGGGAGTACTGGTACTCCATGTACTGGAGGAGTTGGATGGGGAGTGTGGTCGCGTCCCGCGATGTGAGGAACAGCGAGAGTTCGACGTTGTTGAACGAGACGATGAAGGCGAACAGCGCCCCAGCGAACATTCCTGACCGCATCAGCGGCAGGGTGACGGTGGTGAACGTGCGCCACGGCGAGGCCCCGAGATCCCGCGCGGCACGCTCCCACAGCGGGTTGACCCCCAGCAGACTGACGCCCACGGTCCGCAGCACGAACGGGATGCCGATCAGTGCATGGGTCACCACGAGCAGCACCGGGCCGATGAACCCGCGCGCACTGAGCATCGAGATCAGTTGGACGACGGAGAGGCTGATCACGATCTCCGGCAACAGCAGGGGGCTGGCGAGGAACCCTTCCAGCGCGGCACGGCCTCGGACCGGGCCGCGCGACAGGGCATAGGCCGCGGCCGTACCCACGACCAGCGCACATGCCGCGGAACCCAAGGCGATCTCGGCGGACAGGGCCATGGGCAGCAGCCATTCGCGGGTCAGTGCGGACTCCCACCACCGCAGCGAGAGCCCGCTCGGCGGGAAGGCGGGGTAGGTGTCCGGCTGTACGGAGGTCCAGACCACGACGGCCATCGGCACGGCAACGAAGGCGAGCACCAGCGTTAGCAGTGCGGTGCGCAGCACCATCCAGGGACGGAATCGCATGGTCACATCCCCTTCCGCGACCGGCGACCGGCGAGCAGCAGTGCGGACACGGTGAGCGCACCCACCACGAGGATGACCACCGCGACCGCCGCCGCCTGGCCCCATTCGAGGCTGACGACCATGCGGTCGCGGACCAGGGTCGCGAGTGTCTGCACCCGCCCGCCGCCGAGCACTGCCGCGGCGGCGTAGGCGCCGAGGCTGATCGCGAACGTCAGCATGAATCCGGCGATCAGTCCGGGACGGATCAGTGGCAGTGTGATCCGGAGGAACGTACGCACGGGTCCGGCGCCGAGGTCGCGCGACGCGCGTTCCAGGACGGGGTCGACGCTCTGCACGCTCGACATCGCGGTGAAGACCGCGAACGGCAGGAGTACGTGGACGAGACCGGCGATCACCGCGAACTCCGACCCGATGAACGCGACCGGTGAGCCGGTCAACCCGGTCCAGAGCAGCACCTTGTTGACCAGCCCGTCGCCCTGGAGGAGCACGAGCCAGCCGTAGGTGCGCACCACCACGCTCGACACCAGGGGCGAGACGACGACGAGCAGGACGAGCGTGCGCCACCGCGATCCGGAGCGGACGATGAAGTGTGCGACCAGGAGACCTGCGGCCGAACACAACAGGCCCACCACCGCCGAGATCCAGACGGTGTCCCACAACACCGATCTGAAGTAGTCGTCACGGAAGAGGCTGCCGTAGTTCGCCGTGGTGAACGGTCCGGTCACCGTCGCACCGTCGTAGGTCAGCACACTGCTGGCGAGCAGGATCGCGGTGGGCATCGCGAAGACGGCGAGGACCCACACCGTCGCGGGCAGGGTGAGCCACGGCGATCGGGACCGCTTCCGCGCCGGCGTGCGGACGGGCGGGCTCGCCACTTCCGCCGTCATCGCACGGCCTCCGCCCATTGTTGGCCCCAGGTCGTACGGTTTCGCGTGACCGTTTCCGGATCGGCGATCTTTATCTTTTCGAGCTTCTCGGCCGTGGTGATGTGCTTGGCCGCGAAGTCCGCGGGGAACGGCAGGCCGGTGACCGCGGGCCCTACGTTGTAGGCGAGGGCCCAGCGCCGTTGCACCTCGTCGGAGAGCCAATAGTCGATGAACTCGTACGCCGCTTCCTTGTTCTTCGCCCGGACCGGCACACCGAGCGAACCGAGTGACGCGTAGGAACTCTCGCCCGGCACCGTGTAGTCGTAGTCGGTGGTCTTGGCATAGATCGCGGCGCGGCCGTCGAGGTAGGGGAAGAGCGTTGCGGTGCCCTTCTCCATGTAGGGCACCGCTCCTGCGGAGGCCTGTGGAGTGGCCAGGGCGTACTGGGCCAACTCCTTGATCCGGGCGAAGCCGGGTTCGGTGTCGTCGATTCCCCCGCCGTCCAACTCGGCGGCGCTGAGCATCGCGTAGACGCCGAGGATGTTGGCGGGGTTGAAGATGAGGGTGCCGGATCGGTACTTCGGATCCCACATCGTCTGCCAACTGGTGGGCGGTTTCGCGAAGAGTGACCGGCGGTACATCAGCACGACCTGCTGGACGTCCTGGATCGCGCCGACGCCGTAGGTCTTGGCTTGCAGTTTCTGTGGAACGCGGGCCAGGTTCGGCACCTGTTGCACTGTCACCGGGGCGAGCAGACGGTCCTTGCTGCCCTGGTACAGCTCAAGGCTGGTCATCACGGCGATGTCGAATCCGGGGTCGCCGCTGGCGGCCCGGATGGACGCGTACTGCTCCGACGCCGATCCGGCGGCCGTGTACGTGATGCGGATGCCGGTCTTCTTCGTGAACGGCTCGGCGATCTCCTTCTCGAAAATGCTCTGGTACTCGGCGCCGTATCCCTCGATGACGAGTTCATTGCCCGTGCTGCCGCCCGTACTCGTCGACGCACAGGCGGCCAGCGTCACGGTGAGTCCGAGCGCGAGTGTTAGGCAGGCGAACTTCTTCATGGCAGCCACACCTCCAGGATGTAACTAGTTACATTCACTGGTGGGAAACTCAAGCACGCGACTGCGCGGACAGTCAATGGCTTGTTCTGATCGCAGTACGGGAGGGGTGAAGTCGATGCTCGTCGGGTCGGGGTGTTTCAGCGACGCGCGGTCCATGACCGATGGTGCCGAACACGCCGCCCGTGCCCCGAGCACCGTCGCCCTGGCTCACTGTCCCGTAGACCGCATGGAACTTGCAGCTCAGAGCCGTGATCGGGGCAGTGCGGATGCCTCCGTCGAAGCGCGGGGCAAGCCGACCGAAAGCCGGGAGGCGGAGTGCGTCGATGGCATCCGCCGTCCGTGCGACGGTGGGAGCCGTCGACGAGATGGCCGATTCGGGCGCGCTTAGTTAAGGCGTCAACTTAGCTCTCAGGGGCCGTTGGGACAAGCTGGTGCAGCCGACCGTTTTCGCCCCCTCGTGAGGGGGCGGATCCCTGCCGCGGCCTGAGAGGAGGACCGTGGTCCGGACGAATCCAGGCGCGGACACCTCACGGTGTCCGCGCCTGGATTCGTCGAGTGGGAGGCGGCTCTGGCTAGCCGCTGTCGCCCTTGCCCTTTCCTCCTTCTCCGCGCTGGTTGGGGATTTCCACGACGAGCGGTGTGGTGGCGTTGTCCTCGGTGATCTCGTACGGGCCGGTGACGGGATCGGCGGGGAGGACATAGCCCTCGGGAACGTCGGTCTCCTTGAGGTAGTACTCGCCCGTGGGGAGGTCGCCGAAGGCACACTCGCCGTTGTTGTCGGTGGAGCAGCCGTTGCCGACCTCGGTGTCCGGGTTCGTACCGGTGGTCTGGAGACCGGACTCGCCGTTGGTCTCGCGCCACAGTTCGAAGACGGCACCGGCCAGTGCCCTGCCGTTCTTCTGGTCGGTCTTGACGATCTTGATCGTTCCCCGCGCTGTGGGGGTCCTGGCGTTGTGAGCAGTGACGGTCACGCCCGCGTCGGCGTTGTCGGCAGTGAGGTCGAGCGGTCCGAACACCGGGTCGGCAGGCAGCTCATAGCCGTCCGGGGCCTGTGTCTCACGCCAGTAGTACGACCCGATCTCCACCGTGCGGGAACAGATCCCGCTCGCGGTGGTGGTGCAGGAAGCACCGACAAGGGTGTCCGCGTTCACACCACCGGTCTGGAGACCGGACTCGCCGTTGGTCTCCTCCCACAACTCGAACACCGCGCCCGCGAGCAGGGCGCCCGTCTGCGAGTCCTCCTTCACCACCGTCACGTCGCCGGTCACCGGGGTCTGCGGAGTGGTCACCTCTGCCCGGCAGTTCGGATCACAGCCGGGGTCGTCGGTGCCTGCACCCGGGGTGACGGTCACCGTGTTGGTGAGGTCACCCGTGGTCTCGGCCTCGGGGGTGCCCGTGATGACGAAGGTCACCCGGCCGCCCGCCGCCACATCCACCGTGGTGTCGACGTCTCCGGTGCCGGACGGATCGGTGCAGGCGCTGGCAGCGCCTTCGGCCTCGCACGACCAGGTGACGTCCTTGAGGGGCGCGGGCAACGGGTCGACCACCCGGACGGCGTGTGCGTCCTGGGGGCCGGCGTTGCTGACGATGACGGTGTAGGTCAGCGGTTCGCCAGGTGTGTAGGACGGTGAGTCGACCGTCTTGGTGACGCTCAGTCCGATGTCGGCGCAGCGGGTCGGATAGAGGGTCTGCGGCTCGCGGGTCTCGTGGATCCAGGCACCGCCGCCGTCGTAGATCATGGTGTCGGACGGTGTGTAGGTGTCGCCGACCGTGACGCGCGGACCGCAGGGGCTGCCCCAGTCGTTGTTCCCGCGCTGGCCGACCTCCTGCTCGGTGGTCGTCGCCAGGGTTGTGGTGTCCCGGGCGTCGACGGCGACGTTTCCACCGATCATGTCGTTGTCGGTGTTGCTGTCCTGGCCGATCTCGGCATTGGTGAAGGTCCGGACGGCGACCGATTCCTTCGGAAAGACGTTGCCGCGGACCAGGACGGTGTCCCGCATGACGCGCCAGGTGCCCTCCCTCTCACCGAGCTGGATCATCGGTCCCGACCCGGTGAACACATTGCCCAGGACGTCGATGCCGGAGGACGAGCGCGACTGCTGGTCCTCGGGGGTGTTGGGGAACGTGTCCGGGTCGAGGTTCTCCAGTGCGGTGCCCGCGCGAACGGCCGCCGAGTTGTCCGCCAGCGGGGTGAACGAGATCTCGTTGTCGGTGACGGTCACGTGGTGGGCCGGGACCGCGTAGACGACATAGGCCGCGGGCCCGCCGCGGACGGTGTTGCGGAGGTAGTTGAGCGTGTCCCCGCCGTACGGGAACAGAATGCCTGTCGGGTTGTCGGTGAGATCGTTGTCGGCGAACGTGATGTCGCTGCTGTTCTGGATGGCGTCCAGTCCATCGGCGCTGGCGGACGGGTTGATGGTGAGGTTGGCGACGCCCACATTGTCGGTGAAGGTGCTGTCCTGGACCGTCAGGCGCTTGACCGACTCGGTGTAGGTGGCCCACCAGGCAATGCTGCGGACCGTGGCGTTGGTGACCGTCACGTCCGTGGTCATGTCCCAGTAGAAAGCGTTGGCCCCGTCGGTGAAGGTGGAGTCCTGGACCGTGATGTGGTCCGAGTAGTAGAAGCGGACGGCGGCCGAGCCCCGGCGCGCATCGTCGGGGTTCTCATACCCGTCGACGGTCACGCCGCTGATCAGCACATTCGTGTTCTCGTACCCGCCGATACCGATGCCCCCGCTGCCCGCGGAGCCGGCGACGAGCTTCATGGAGGTGCCGGTGACGCGGAAGCCCGTGTTGTTGGCGACCATGATCCCGGTCGCGACGTCGGTGAGGCTGCCGCCGGTCATCACGGGCCCGGTCAGCGGGTGTCCCGAGGTGCGGACCCAGACCTGTCTGATGCCGGTGCGCACCTTGCTGATGTCCGGGTTATCGATGGTCACGGAGGTTGCGCGGGCCAGGTCGATGCCGATGCCGACGCTGTTCGGCGCGCCGATGACCGTGACATCCGTGAGTTGGGCGCCGGTGGTGGCGCCGAGGCTGATGCCCGTGGTGCCCACGTCGGAGACCGTCACCCGGGTCAATCGGGGTCCGTCACCGGTGGTGGCGGCTGCGGTGGCGATCCCGTAGACGTACCCGGTGACCGAGGTGTCGGTCATCACCACACCGCTCGAACCGCTCAGGTTGATGCCGTACGACCCGGCCAGGGAAGTACCGGTGACGCTCACCTCGCTGAAGGAGGGCCCGTTCGTCTTGCCGGTGAGGATGCCCTGTTGGGTGGCCTCGATGTCCACTCGGGTGAATTGGGGCCCGGTGCCGGTGGCCGCGGTCGACATGTAGTAGCCGCGGGTGGCCCCGGTGATCTCCGTGTCGCGCACCACGACGGAGGTGGCATTGCCGGCGCTGATTCCGGTCGAGATGCCGTTGGCGGCATTGTCACCGTTGTCGAAGACGTAGTTCGCAACGGTCCTTCCGGTCGCCGGGCTGCCGGCGAAGACGATGCCGGTGACGGTCGCCAGGTTCGCGGTGTTGGTGATGTGGACGCCGTCGAGCACGGTGTCCGTGGAGGTCGCCGCGACCGTCACCACCGTTTTGCTCGCTGCAGTCGGTTCGAAGGTCACACTGCTGACGGTCAGCCCCCCGCCGGTGACCGAGAACAATGCAGTGACCACCGATGCCGAAGCGCTCGTCAGGGTCACCTGCCGGGGTACGACGATGGTCTTGGTGAACACATAGCTTTCGGGGACGATGTGCACCGTGTCCCCGACTGCGGCAGCGTTCAGCGCCTGCTGGAGGGTCAGCAGCGTCGGCGGCTGGGTGGGGCCGACCCATGCGATGAGTGCGTCGTCCGCAGGGTTGACGACCCGCCGACTCACGGTGGTCGATCGGTACGCGGCGGGCTCGGCTCCCGTGCGGGGCGCAGCCTTGGTGAAACGGGCCTCCGAGGGCCGGCCGGGGTACCCGGCCTGACGCACTGTGGGATCGCTGCCTCCCATATCCGTGACCGACGAGGCCGGTCCGGGCGCTGGGGTTGCCGGGTCCGCAACGGCGGTTCCCCACATCCCCCACACCAGCAGACAGGTCAGTGCGGTTCGCACCGATCTGGCCGCGGCAGATGAACGTCTTCGATTCAAGAACTCCTCCAGGTCGCTTCGGCAATCCCCGCGGAACGGGTGACACGGTGACCCGAAACAAGCAGACGCCCCGGCACGCCCTGGTCCTGACGCGCCGCGCGTAGGGCGATTGCCGCACGTGCGGTACCCGTCCGCGTGACCGGATCCGTCGCCGGGGAGAAGAGCAGCGCTACACATGCGCGAGCACTCGGACGCGGCGTGCTCGGAAATGTCGGCGCATTGCCGCTGCGGTGTCCGGCACGTGGTCTGCATCGATGCGCTGGGTGCTGACCGTACGGACGGCCCCTGCCGGCATGGAAGGCAGCAATACACGATACTGCACAGCACTGAGCACGATACTGAACATCTAGTTCACCGGGTGGGTATGGACCGAGCGCTCAGAGTACCCACGTAGCACATTTTGTCTCTCTTGACTGCTTATCCGCCTGTGGAGTTCAGGGATATTAAGAGAGGTTGCACAACTCTTGACAAGAATACTGCACGTGCGTGCACCATAACGCACATCACATTTGGCGCTCACACAGTCGTGTGGAGGTTCTCGCTGTGACAGACAACAGAGTGCGCGTCCTCGGGGGGCGCGCTCATCGCTCCCGCCGGTCAAGAACAGTCAGGATGACTGGAGGAGTACTGCTCGCCACCGCCCTGACCGTCACCCTCGCTGCGTGCAGCGGCACGGGCAACGACGGCACCAACAACACCAAGAAGGCCGGGGACGGGCCGAGTGGAACACTACGTTTCGGCACCAATCAGCAGTTCAGTGACTGGGATCCGGTCACCAAGCAGAACAGCACCTTCACCTCGCTGGTCTACGAGTCGCTGCTGAGCATCGCCCCGGACGGCTTCACCCTCAAGCCACAACTTGCCACCGAGTGGAAGCAGACGCCCCTACGCGTGGACTTCACCCTCCGCTCGGGTGTCCTCTTCCACGACGGCACCCCCTTCAATGCGGAGGCCGTCGTCAAGAACCTGGAACGGGTCAAGAACACCCCCAGCCAGTACCGGAACCAGCTCGCCAACGTAAAGTCGATCACCGCCGTCGATGACACCCATGTACGCATCGACCTCGCAAAACCGTCCCCGAGCCTCGTCAACAATCTGGCGCGGTTCGCGATGTACATGATCTCCCCCAAGTCGCTGGAAGCGGGCGACTGGAAGACGACGGGCGTAGGCACCGGCCCCTGGAAGTTCGACGCCAAGGCGTCCACCAAGGGGTTGCGCACGGTCGTCAGCGCCTTCGACGAGTACTACGACAAGAAGTCCGTCGGGCCCGCGCGCATCGAGGTCACCCAGATCAACGACCCCGACAGCCTGTACAACGCCCTGAGCGCCGGACAACTCGACGTCGTCTGGGCCAGCCCGCCGTTGGCCGAGCGCGCCGAGAAGGAGGGCTTCAAGTCCGTCTCGTTCCCGTCGGTGCTCTGGCACCTCCAGATGTACGACACCAAGACGGTGTTCAAGGACAAGAAGTTCCGGCAGGCCGTGTGCCACGCGATGAATCCGCAGGACTATCTGGACGCCGCACTCGGTGGCAAGGGCAAGCTCTACACCCAGCGCATCCCGGAAGGCCAGCCCGGTCACAACCCTTCGCTGAAGGGCTACCCCTACGATCTGGCCAAGGCAAAGAAGCTGATGTCGGAGCTGGGGGGCGGGAAGCGCTCGTTCACACTGATCAGCTACGACACTCAACGGACCGTGGCTGAGCTGTTCCGCAGTCATATGTCGAAGATCGGCGTCGACGTCAAGCTTGAACTCCCCAACTTCGCACAGTTCTTGAGCACGTTCCAAAGCGGTGAGTACCCCGCGTCGATCCTCTCCGACGGCTCGCGATCCGGGCCCGACGACTACTACAACCGCAAGTTCGCCCCGGACGCGGCGGGGAATCCGCTGAGGATCCCCTACCCGCAGATCGCCGCCGCAGCGGCGGAGGGACTGGCCGCCAAGTCTCCCCAGGGGCAGGACGCCGCCTGGCAGAAGATGTCCCAGATCATCGATGCTGAGGCCCTGGACTGCGCCTACTTCGACTACTCGGGCTTCTGGGCCTACAACCCGAAGAAGATCCAGAACGTCGTCTCCACCACCGGTGACGTGGCGGTGTTCCGTTACAAAGAAGCCAAGCCACAGGGCTGACAACGACCGGATTCCCGTTGTCAACGGCCGCCGGCTCCGGCGTCGTACGCGCCGCACCCATCTGATGTGAATCCCCTTCGAGTGCGTCCCGCGCGAGGACGCACCTCCTGCTCTCGTCCTCCCCGAATGCCGCGCGACCACCACGTCGCGCGCCTTCGTCGGCAGACCAGCCGCCCCCTCGCACGGCCTCGCATGGATCTGCCCACCACCACCCCGTATCCCAGGGAGTCAACCGTGTCAGCAACCAACGCCAGCGAGCGCAAACTGCTCATCAAGGGCGCCACCGTTCTCACCATGGATCCGGCGCTCGGTGATCTCACCACCGGTGACATCCTGATCGTCGGTGACCGCATCGCCGCCGTCGGCTCCGGTCTGGTCGACCCGGACGCCGAGGTGATCGACGCCCGCGGGATGATCGCCATCCCCGGTCTGATCGACACGCATATGCACACCTGGCAAACCCCCTTGAAGGGTCTTCACGCAACGGGTTGGACCTTCGACGAGTACCAGGCCCGCGTGTTCTACCTGCGGGAGCACTTCGGCGTCGACGACATCCACGATGCCACCCTTGCCGGTTCCATCGAGATGCTCGACGCAGGAATCACCGGCGTCCTCGACTTCTGTCACAACGTGATGTCGCCCAAGCACGCCGAGGCGGCACTGCGCGCCCACCGCGCCACCGGGCAGCGCACCCTGTGGGCCTACGGGATGCTCGGCAGCCTCGACTCCTCGGGCGAGGACCAGTCCTGGCGGCTCGACCACGTCCGGGCGCTGCGCCAGGAGACCGGCGACGGTGGGTTGCTGCGCATCGGCATGGCACTCGCAACGCTTGAGCGCAGCAGCATGGACCAGATCGCCAAGGAAATCGGGCACGCCCGGGAACTCGGCATGCAGATGACCGTGCACCAGAACCCGGCCGGTCAGATCCGGGCCCTGCACAAGGCCGGGCTGTTGGGGTCCGACATCGTACCGGCGCACTCCAACGTCGCCGACGACGAGGAGTTGGAGATGATCGCGGACCTCGGCGGAAGCATCTCCTTCACTCCCGAGTGCGAGTTCGCCGGTGGCCGCTCCATGACCGTGCTCAACCGCGCCCACCGGGCCGGCGTCGCTTCCAGCCTCGGCGTGGACACTCCGGCCCGGGTCCCCATCGACCTGTTCAACGCCATGCGCCTCACCTTCATGCTGATGCGCAGCGTCGACGCCTTCGACGAGCGCGAGGCCGGCCGCTACCCGCTGGTCCGCCGTCCCGGAACCCCGATGGTCGACCCCCGCCACGTACTGGAGTACGCCACGGTGAACGCGGCACGCGCCATCGGACTCGGCGACGACCTCGGCCGGCTCGCCCCCCGGCAGCTCGCCGATGTCGTCCTGATCAATCCGGCGCCGTACGGGGTCGCCCTGGGCGACCCGGCCAACCATGTGGTCCTGCGGACCCAGCCCCGCGACGTGGACACGGTCATCGTCGGCGGTGTCATCCGCAAGCGGGACGGCCGGCTGACGGACCTGGACCGCATCGAGGCGGGTGCCGCGACCAACAGGGTCCGCAGGCGGATCTTCGCCAACGCCGAGTCCGTACCGCAAGGTGTGGGTATGTGACCTAGGACCCCAACGCCCACTCGGTCCGACTGGTGCGCGTGGGGGATCGCCACTGTCCAGGCCCTCAGCACCGGCCGGACGCTGGAGGGACAGTGTTGTCGGTGGGACGGGCCGGGATGGTGGGCTTCCACCCGCGCGGAGTGCCCGGGGCTGTGTTCCTGCCGGTCAGGAACACAGCCCCGATCCGCACCATGAGGACCAATGGTCGCGGGGGTGGTTCGGGTCAGCCCCGAAGTTCCAACTCGGGGTATCCGGCACCGTCAGCACCCGCGAAGTAGCTTCCGCCGATGGTGCCGGCGTGGCTGCGCTTCGACACGATGGTGATCACGCGGTACGTGCCGGCGTCCAACGGCGGCAGGGTGTGGTTCAGGCCCACCTTCGTGATCACGCCCCGTCCGCCCTTGAGGCCGGTGACCTTCACTATCTCGCCGGACGCTCCGCTCACCCGGCCGACCAGGGCGACGTCCCGGCTCTGGTTCTGCCCGGTGTTGTGGATGACCAGCCGCTGCTTGACCAGTTGGCCCGGCTCGGAGCCGCCGGTGACCCTGCCCGTGAGCTGGATGCTGCCGTTGTACCCGAAGCCCGGGGGCGCCGTTTCATTCACGGTGTTCAGCCGCAGGATGTTGTTCGCGTAGAACATGTCCTGGTAGACCGGGCTGTCGTAGGGGCCCTGGCTGACCTCGAAGTTCGAGCCGAGGAGGGTCTCGCCGCCGTCGTTGCCGACCTTCGCCTCGACGGTGACCCGTCGTGACTCGCCGGGGGCGATCGAGTCCATGCGAACGGAACCGCCCTGGATGGGGACGCCGTTGTGGGTCAGCCCGGTGGAGCCGACCGGCAGCCGCACGGCCAGGTACGGCGCGGCGGCCTGCGGGCCGTTGTTGGTGACGGTCACGCGGTAGGTGATCTTGTTGCCGGGGACCGCACGGTCCGGCGCATACCCCGTGATGTCCATGTCCGTGGTGGGAAGGTTCGGCGGGCTGGCGTCGGCGTGCGCCGTGCCCGCGGGTGCCACGAGGACTGCAACACCCAGGGCGGTGACGACGACGGAAGCGAGGCGCCTCATGTGATCTCCTGTTCGGTGGGACGTGCACGGACGACTGAAACAACGGGGAGGGCCAGGCCCTCCCGTACGGTGTCCTGCGCGGTGATCACATCTTGTTCCGCCCGCTCCCGAGTGGCGATTACCGCTGAGGTAATCGAGCTGCCGAGCGCACGAAACCAGGGTGCAGCGCCCCCCGGCTTCCGTCGTCGCGTTCCGCACGCACCAGGACCCGCTCGGTTGCCCGGGGGCGTGCCCCTCGCCCTTCGCGCCGAGCGGTCGATCGCCTCCGTTCGAGGCCGGACGGTCACGGAGCGTAACGTCCGCGGCGACGAGGAGCTCCCCCAAGTCTGTGAAACGCCTCTGACCTGCATCCTCATCACGCCAATGCCCCGCACCTCAGCTGGTGGGGTCCCTGTCGGACGTCCTGTTCGGGGTACTCGATGCGCGCAGGTGTGCCGACCGAAACACGAAACCGTCGATATAGGAGCAAACTATTCGATAGAGCCCAAAATCTATCGACGAGACAACGGCTGGTGCTGACATCGAAGCCATCGACAACCGAGCCGGGTGACACCAGGCACAGGGCTCTGACCTGCGTTGTTCCGATTCAAGGCCGAGTGAGTGCGGAGACGAGGAGGTGGCAATGGCAGCACAGGGCAGGCCCGGCGGCGCGGAGCAGCCGCCGACTCCGCACACCCCCGCGGACCGTCCGTCCGATCCGACGGGGCCCGGCCGTCCTGTGGCACCGCCCACCCTGCGTGAAAGCGTCGTCCGGCTACTGAGCTGCCCGGACGCCGACACGCTGCTCGCCACCGCGATCGACGTGGCGCTCGCAGGCATCGCGCCGGACGCCGGGGCCGTCTTCATCGCGGACGAGGACGGTTGGCTCCGTCTCGCCGGCCACCAGGGCATGGCATCGGACCTCATCGAACGGTTTCCCGTGGTCGCCCCGGACTCCACGCTGCCGCTCGCCACCGCCGTACGGGAACAACGGCCCGTGTACGGCACGGCCGAAGAACTCATGGTGCGGTATCCGGACCTCAGCGACATGCTGAACGTCGCCATGGACTATGTCGTCCTGCCGCTGATGGTCGACGATCGGTGCCTCGGGGGGCTCGTGGTTCGGTTCGCCCGTACCACCATGCTCTCCGCCGAGGACGAGCAACTGTTGACGATGGTCGCCGACGTCTTCGCGCACCGGCTGGAGCACCTGCTCGTCCTGGAGCTGTCCGGGCCGCCCGCCGGTGTACCCGGGGGCGGCACCAGCGCCACGGGCAAGCTGAGCCGCCGTACCCGGCTGGAGCTCGCCATGTCGAGCGGGAACATCGGCGCTTTCGAGTGGGAGATCCGTACCGGCACCCTCATCTGGGATGAGCGCACGATCAGGCTGTTCGGGATTGAATCAGATGATTTCGACTCCCGCCTCTCCTCCTTTGCGAACGCCGTACATCCGGACGACCGGGCGGCGGTGGAGCAGGCCATCGAGGAGAGCCTGGAGAGCGGGGAGTACCACGTCGTCTGCCGGGCCCTGTGGCCCGACGGCTCCAGCCACTGGCTGGAGGCCAAGGGGTCCGTGGTGCGGTCGGCCGACGGCGAGCCCGAGACCATGATCGGCGTGGTGTGGGACATCACCGAACAGCGTGAGCGCGAGGACCGACGTGAGGCCCGCAGGGAGTTCGTACTGAGCGTGACCAGCGCATTCGCCGCGGCGCTGACGACTCAGGACGTTCTGGACGCCATGACCGGCACGGTCCTTCCCGAGCTCGGCGCACGGGCCATCGCCATCCACATCGAGCACGACGGCCGACTGCTCCTCGCGGGTGCTGCCGGCTACCCCGACGACACGATGGAACGGTTGCGTCTGATCGGAACGGAAGGCGACGGCCCGATGGCCGCTGCTCTACGGGCCGGCCACCCTCTCTTCTTCTCCACGCGCAAGGCGTACCTCCAGCGGTTTTCCGCCCACCGGTTCCGGCCGTCCCCGGGCCATCACGCATTCGTCTTCATGCCGCTGACATCGGCGGACGGCACGGTCGGAACCTGTCTCATCTCCTACGCGGAACCGCGCGACTTCGGTTCGGACGACGAGATCATCATCGCCGCCGTCGGCGGCATCCTCGCCCAGTCCCTGGCCCGCGCCCGGCTCTCGGACCTCTTCCGCCACCGGATGACCGAACTCCAGGAACTGATGATGCCGCGCACCCTCGATCGGCTCTCGGGGTTCGAGATCGCCGCCCGCTACCTGCCCGCTGCCGAAGGGATGCAGGTCGGGGGCGACTGGTTCGACATGATGCCGCGCGATGACGGCGGCGCCTCGTTCGTCATCGGCGATGTCCAGGGCCACAGCGCACAGGCCGCCGGAGTCATGGGCCAACTGCGCACCGCCCTGCGCGCACACGCCTCGGACGGGTTCCGAGCCGAGCATTTGATGGCCCGGGGCAATCAAACCCTCTGGGGCCTGGACACGGAACGCTTTGCCACCTGCTGCATCGTCGATGTCGCCCCGCCCGGGCATCTCCAGATCGTCCGGGCCGGCCACCCGAGCCCCCTCCAGTGCGAGCCCGACGGAACCGTCCGTGAACTGGCGGTGCCCGGCGGACTTCCCCTCGGGTACGCACCCGATGACCGATATCCCGTCTTCCACGGCCTGCTCGAACCCGGCGCCACGCTGCTGCTCTACACGGACGGGCTGGTGGACCGTCCCGACCGCCCGTACGACCAGGCGGTGGCCGCCGTGTCCGCCGCCTTCGGCCAGTGGACGGTGGCGGCCCGGGACCGCCGCCCCGGCGCGCCGTCCGACCTGGAGGAACTCGCCCACCTCCTGGTCTCGGACGCCTTTACGCACCCCGGATACGACGATGTGGCGGTCCTACTGATCCGCCGCAAGCCCCTGGTGTGAACGCCGTCCCTTCGGGGTGTGGAGAGGGCCCTTGAACAGGCCGCATCCCGCGGCCGGTACGCACCGACGACCGTGCTCGGCACGGGCATGAGCAGCGACTTCCTCCATGGCGTTGCGGGGGACCGCTGCGGTTTCACGACCCCGCTGGACCCCGACATGACTTCGCCTGACCGGGCCCCCTTCGCCCCGAACGGCTACCTCGTCCGCTGACGCGCGCCCGGAAAGCCCGTCGAAAACACCGACCCAGATATGACGGGAATACCCGAGGGGGGTATATTGCTGATCCAAAGCAACATACCCCCCTCCGGTATAGGAGCACGTTATGTCGACCCTTGACGCCCCACCCAATCCACGCCGCTGGACGGCGCTCGCACTCATTGCGCTGGCCCAGTTCACGGTCATCATGGACACGTCCATCATCGGGGTGGCGCTGCCCAAGATGCAGGTTGACCTGGGCTTCTCCCCCGAGGGTCTGTCCTGGGTGTTCAACGCCTACGTCATCGCCTTCGGTGGCCTCCTCCTGCTCGGCGGGCGGCTGTCCGACCTGTTCGGCGCCAAGCGGATCTTCGTCGCCGGTTGGACCGTGATGGCCGCAGGCTCCCTGGTCGCCGGGCTCGCCTCCGAAGTCTGGGTCGAACTGACCGGCCGTGCCCTCCAGGGCGTAGGCGCGGCGCTGATAGCCCCCGCCGCCCTGACCCTGCTGATGATGCTCTTCGGATCCCGTCCCAAAGAGCTGACCAAGGCGCTGGCCCTGTACGGCGCCGCGGCCCCGGCCGGTGGCACCGCCGGAGTCTTCCTCGGCGGTGTCATCACCGAGTACGCCAGTTGGCCCTGGGTGTTCTACATCAACGTGCCGATCGCCCTGATCGTGATGGCGCTCACACCGGGTGTCATGCCCTCGGCCCCGGTCCGCCGCGGTTCCGTCGACCTCGCCGGAGCGGCCACCGTCACCGCCGGACTCGCCACCGCCGTCTACGCCGTCGTCCGCGCGCCCGAAGTCGGCTGGGGCTCGGCCGAGACCTGGCTGGTACTGCTGGCCGGAGTGGCCCTGATCGCCGCGTTCGTCGCCATCCAGTCCAAGCGCCGCGAGCCGCTGATGCGGCTGGGCATCTGGCGGGCGCCCAACCTGGCCGGAGCCAACATCGCGCAGCTGCTGA
The DNA here is from genome assembly GCF_040638655.1 of Streptomyces sp. NPDC005963. NCBI lineage: Bacteria > Bacillati > Actinomycetota > Actinomycetes > Kitasatosporales > Streptomycetaceae > Streptomyces > Streptomyces sp. NPDC005963. The sequence goes on from NZ_JBEXVD010000014.1 coordinate 154,716, forward strand.
TGGCCGCCGCGTGGATCCCGATGTGGTTCTTCCTCAACCTCTACCTCCAGCAGGTCCTGGGGCTGGGCGCGTTCGCATCCGGCGCGGCCCTGCTGCCCATGACGGTCGCCATCATGATCATGATGATCGTCCTGGCACCCCGTCTGATCGCCCGCTTCGGAACCAAGCCGCTGATCGTCACCGGTCTACTGGCCCTCGCGGCCGGCATGTTGTGGCTGTCCTTCGCCCGGTCGGACGGCAACTTCTGGGTCGACGTCCTGCCCGCATCCCTGCTGGCCGCCATCGGCATGTCGCTGGCGTTCATCCCCTCCCTCGGAACCGCCCTCTCCAGCGCGCGCCCCGAAGAGGGCGGTCTGGCATCCGGCATCGTCAACACCAGCTACCAGGTGGGGTCCGCCCTCGGCCTGGCCGCGATGACGGCCGTGTCCGCGGCGTACGGAGCTCGTGAACTCGGCAACCCCGGTGCACTCACCAACGGGTTCTCCGCAGCGTTCCTCGGCGCAGCAGCCATCGCCGCCGTCGGCGCCGTGGCGTCCCTGCTCACCCTGCGTACCGCACCCGCGCAGGGCTCAACCCAAGGAGGGAACCAGCCCGCAAAGGCCGAAGCGGTCTGAGCCCAGCGGATTTCACCCCGCACCGCACCACGCGCCGCCTGACAGGGAAGAATCCCTTGTCAGGTGGCACGGCATTCTCGGTATGGCGTTCTCGATGGTGTCAGGGGCCGACCAGGTGGTTCACCAGTTCGCCGATTCCCTCGACGCTGACCCGGACCTCGTCGCCCGCGCGCATGAACACCGGGGGATCCTGGCCCATGCCGACTCCGGCCGGCGTACCCGTGCTCAGCACATCGCCCGGTTCGAAGCTGAAGTACTGGGACAGATCCCCGATGAGTTCGGCGATGCCGGTCAGCAGATCCGACGTGTGCCCGTCCTGCATCAGCCGGCCGTTCAACGTGGTCCTGATCGCCAAGTCCTCGGGATCTGTGATCTCGTCCGCGGTGACCACGGCGGGCCCCATCGGGCAGAAGGTCGGATACTGCTTGCCGAGCAGCATGTCGGTCCACGCCCAGCGACCGTCCTCCGGAGTGGCGGCGCTGACGATCCGGGGGACCGCGTCACGGGCGGACACATCGTTGATGATGGTGTAACCACCGATGTAGTCCATGGCGTCGGCCGCCTTGACGGCGTGACAACTGCGGCCGAAGACCACACAGAACTCACCCTCGAAATCGACCATGTCCGGAGCCCCGGCCGGGATCCGTATCGATGCGTCGGGGCCGATCACCGAGTGCGGCGACTTGACGAACCACGCGGCCTTCCGCGGTGCCTCACCGCCCATCTCCAACACGTGGGAGCGGTAGTTGACGCCGGCGGCGACGATCAGGACGCGCTCACCCAGCGGCGCCAGCAGCGTGACGGGCCCGGGAACCAACCACCCCGGGTCCTCGACCCCTGAGACGTCCGCGGTGACCCTCGCCAACACCCCCCGCACGGCGTCCACGTAGTCCGGTCCGCGTCGGAAGACATCGGCGACGGTGGTGGGGACCGCCACGCCGTGCGCGTCCAGGACGCGCGACAGGTCGACCACGCCCAGGCCCGGAACATCGGCGCCAGGAGCCGAACGTCCGGACGGGTCGGAGTAGGTAACGAGACGCATCAAGTCTCTCCAAGCTGGTATCGGGGGAAATGCACCGCGGCAAGGCGTGCCGGCCCTGTGTGTCGTACGCGGCGGCAGCCCCGCCGTCGGGTGGGCGGGGCCGGCGGACCGGACGATGATCAGGGCTACTTGAAGCTCTCCGGCGGGAAGGTACCCCATTCGTCGGCAGAGCGGGGATCGGTCACCGACCAGTGCGTCGGCGAGTAGTTCTCATCGTCGAGGATGGTCATCTCCTCCGAGGAGAACTCCAGAATGTGCCCGACGTGGTCGCGGAAGTAGATCGCCACATTGTGGCCGGGACCGTGGCGCACCGGGCCCCACAGGATCTCGACGCCGTTCTTCTTCATCGCCTCGGACGCCTCCAACACTGCGGCGGCGTCCTTGACCGTGAACTGCACGTGGTGCAGCCCGTTCACCTCGGCGCGCGCCAAAGCCATGCAGTGGTAGAGCTTGCTGCCGCGGAAGAAGGCCATCAGCGGTGAGGTGTCGGGCAGTTGGATCTGCGAGCTCTCCATCAGACCCAGGTGCGTCTTCACGTACTCGATCTCACCGTCCATGTCGACGGTGCGCAACACCACGTGGTCCGAGGCGATCGGCGCGGGTGCCACGGACGGCCGTCGGGTCGAGGCGGCCACCGGCACGTCCGGTACGAAGCCGGTCCTGAGCTCGATCGGGTGGCCGGCAGGGGTACGGAAGCTCAGGGTCGGTCCCGGGCGGAACCGGGAGATCTCGTCGTTGCGGGTGAAGTCGACACCGGCCTCGGCGAGCATGGATGCGGCTTCCTCGAACGCCGCGTCGTCGGTGACGATGTACGAGATGGTCTCCAGCCCGCTCACACCCGGTGTGTAGACGAGCGAGTGGGCGTCCGGCCCGTGGCCCGCCAGATAGTAGCGGCCCTGGTCGTCGTGACCGGCGTGCTGGAAGCCCAGGTGGCTGACCGCGTACTCAGCTGAGGCCGCCGGGTCGGGGCTGAACAGCGCCACATGACCCGTGCGGTAGATGCCCAGGCCCTTCGGCTTGGTGACGGGTTCGACCGGTCGCGGGATCTGCATCGGTTCGGCTTCGGTGTCGACGGACATCGTGCGGCTCCAATCGGTTTGGGCGGTTCGGTGTCTGAGCTGTCTGAGCTGTCTGCGAGCGTTGAGGGTCGTGTTCGTGGTGTGTTCGTGGGGGCCGTGCGGTCGGTGCGGTCGGCTCAGCCCGCGTTGCCCACGGTGCTGAGGCCGCCCGTGACGGCATCGGCCGCATCGGATTCCAGGACCGAGACGAGGACGGCGATGTCCTCCTCGCCGTAACCCCGCGCGCACGCGGTCTCGCAGATCCTGTGGACCGTGCTCAGCAGCGGCATCTCCGCGCCGACCTCGGCCGCGGTGGCCATGATGGCCTCGGCCACCTCGACCGCACCGGAGACCGTTCCCTTCACCGGGCGAGTCTGGCCCTCGGCCATCATCGGCGCGCGTACGTTGAACATCGTCGAGGCCGCGGCGGACGGCCTGATCGTGTCGATGACCAACTGGGTGTCCAGCCCCACGGCCTTGGCCAGTGCGATTGCCTCGGCGGCGGCGGTGATGTGGACGAACGTCAGTGTGTTGGCGACGAACTTCATCTTGGAGCCCGAGCCGAACTCGCCGGTGGCGATGACCCTGCCCAGGGCTTCGAGCGCCGGACGGACCCGTTCGAGCGAACTCGCGTCTCCGCTGGCGAACACCGTTCCCTTGCGCTCGGCCACCATCGGCGGGGTGCCGCTGACCGGAGCGTCGAGCATGGTGATGCCCTGAGCGGCGAGGATGTCGCGGGCGGCCTCCTTGCGGCTGAGCGCCATCGCACCGATGTCGACCACGAGCAGGTCGGACCGACCGGCGGCGAGCAGGCCCCGCTCACCACTGATCACATCGTCGAGTGCGTCCGCCGAGGTCACGCAGGTGAAGATGACGTCGGCGCGTTCCGCGACCTCCTTCGCCGAAGTGGTCGCCTTGCCTCCGATGGCCTCGAAGTCCGCCATCGAACTGCGTCGATAGCCCCACACGGAGTAGCCGTCGGCGATGAGGTTCGCCGCGAACGGCAGGCCGATCTTGCCGGGGGCGATCAGACCGACCGTGAGGTCGGAGCCTTGGGTCGTCACCATGTGTCTCCTTGCTAGGTGCGCCGTTCGCGCGGGGTTGGGGTTGCGATCAACGCAGGTGGTAGCTGCGGTCCGAGAAGTCGACGGCGATCTCGATGCGCCCTTGGTGCACCTGCCACTCCTCGACCCGGAACGATCGGGCGCCGCTGCTGTGGAAGGGATCGGCCGCAGCGAGGGCGGCGGCGTCCTCGCTGCTCGTGGCGCGCACGATCAACATGCCGTTGGGCCCGGGGTTGCCCGTCGCGTCGAGGAACGGCCCGGACATCAGGAGCGCACCCTGCTTCTCCAGCCCGGTGAGGTAGGCCAGGTGCGCGGGGATCTGGGCGACGAGTTCCTCCGGTCGGGCTCCTGGCTCGGAGAAGATCACGAAGAACTGCTTGTTCAGCGAGCCCGCAGTGGGGTTCGGTGCCGGCGCGGTCATCGCTGCTGGCCCTTTTCGGCCGCCAACTCCATGATGCGCGGGTTGCCGTCGTTCCACAGGAGGACCATCGTCACCGAGTCGAGCAGCCAGCCGGAGCCTGCGCGGACCAGGCCGAAGGTGTACGTCCCGTTGGTCGCCGTGTAAGGGCTTCCGCCGGGGTTCGCCAGCCGCATCTCGACCCGGGCGTGCACGGTGCAGGTCGCATGCGCGCCGTCGGTGCTGATGTGGGGCAGCGACAGGAAGTGCTGTGAGGCGTCGGTGTGCACGATGGTGGCGTTCCATCGGGCTTCGAGGTCGGCCGGGCTGAGTACGGCGGCGGGGCGACCCGTCACGGACTCGTAGTTCCAGGTGACCCGTTCGGCCAGGAATCCCGCCGCGCGTTTGATGTCCCGGGCGTCCAGTGCGAGGACGAACGCCGCCACGGTGTCCTCGATCGCCGCCCGGTCCTGCGCAGGGTCGTTCCGTGCTGCGGAGCTTGTCATCGGGGCCTCCCCGGGTGGTGTCGGATGACGGTCACGCCTGCCGCTGGCATGTCCGCTCCTGGTAGAAACCCAGCGCCTTGAGAACCGGGATGTCGGTGTGCGAGAAGAGGATCGCCGGCTCGTTCTCGGTGTTGATGTGCTCGTGCACGGACCATCCCGGGACCGTGAAGGTGTCGTGCTCGGACCAGTCGAGCACCTGACCGTCGACGATCGTCTGACCCCGGCCGCGTACCACGTGGTAGATCGCGCTGCTGGTGTGCTGGTGCGCCTCGGTGTGCATCCTGGCCGGCAGCGCCTGGATGTAGGCGCCCATGGTCGGCATGATGGAACCGCCGCTGTTCGGGTTGGTGAACTCGAAGATGACGCCGTCGGTGGGCGAACCGCTCCAGTCGTCGAGGGCGGTCTTGAGTAGCTGCTCGGTCTGGCTCCAGGGGTAGTTGATGACCGGGGAGTACGGTTTGTCCCATGTCTGCCAGGCCGGGTTGAGCCTGCTGTTCGCATAGAGCCGTTCGGTCGAGTCCGCGGAGCGCAACTCCTCCTGGACGCGATCTGGGCCGTCGACGAAGAAGTTCGCTTCGAGCTTGTTGATCAGCGGAAGGTCGAGCCCGTCCATCCACACCACCGGCTCGTCGGTGAAGTTGCCGTGGTCGTGCCAGGCCCAGGACGGGGTGAGCACGATGTCACCGGGGTGCATGTGCGCCCGCTCACCGTCCACCGCGGTGTAGGCGCCCGACCCTTCGATGACGAACCGGAAGGCGGCAGCGGCATGTTTGTGCATCGGTGCGATCTCGCCCGGCAGCACCAACTGGATGCCCGCGTAGAGGTTGTTCGCGGTCTCCACCCTCTTGGCCAGCCCGGGGTTGATCAGCATCAGGACGCGTCGCTCCGCCTCCTCGGCACTGATCAGCTGACCCGCGGTCATCAGCTGGGCGCGGACGTCGTCGTACCGCCATACGTGCGGCAGTGCGCGGCTCTTGGGCTCGGTCGGCAACAGCCGCGGGTCGGTGTTGCGCCACAGCGGCTCGACGCTGAACGAGTCGAGGCCGGCGTAGTACTGCTCCACGTCGATCCCGGACGTCGTACTGTCCGTGCTGGTCTGGATCATGTCGTCTCCTTCTGGCTTCTTGGCCCGGCGCCTGCGTTGAGGGGGTTCACCAGTTGCGCTTCACGACGGGGAGGCTCAGTTCACCCAGCCCGTCGATCTCGGCGCGTACGACATCGCCCGCCTCGATCGGGCCGACCCCCTCCGGGGTCCCGGTTGCGTAGATGTCTCCGGGCCACAGCGTCACGACGCTGCTGGCCTGCTCGATCAGGTCGTCGATACCGACGATCAGATCTCGGGTGTTGGCCTGCTGGCGCAGTTCGTCGTTGACCCAGAGCCTTAGGCCGAGGTTGCCGGGGTCGGGCACCTCGTCGGCGGTGACGATGAACGGGCCGATCGGTGTGAAGGTCTCGAACGACTTGCGCATCGTGCGCTCTTCCTGTCGCTCGCCCTCGGTACGCAGGGTCAGGTCGAGCAGGACGAGGTAGCCGAAGATGTGGTCGGCGACCTGCTCGGCGGGTACACCGCGGGCCGGCTTGCCGATGACGATCCCCAGTTCCACCTCGTGGTGGAACGCACGGCCGGGCATGGGCGGCAGTTCGACCGCATCGGCCGGCCCCGAGATCGATGCCGAGCTCTTGACGAAGAAGCCCACATCACCCGGCGACCGCAGCGCCTGCTGATTGGTCGGTCGATACTGCGAGTCGGTCATCTCGGCGACGTGCGCGTGATAGTTGGCCGGTGCTGCGAGCACTTGTCCGGGACGCGGGATCGGCGGCAGCAGGGTCACATCGGCGAGCGGGCGCTCCGGGGCCGAGGCCAGCGCTGCCTGGAGCGACTCCTTGAGTTCGTCAAAGTGCTCGATCAGTTGGTTGATCACATAGGGAGTGCCGTGCCATCGGCTGTCGACGACGTCGGTGACATCGCGCACTGAGGCGCCGTCGACGATGCCGATACGGTACTGGTCGAAGAGTGCGATGCGCATGGAGTGGGTCGTTCCTTCGCGGTTCGGAGTCGGAGCACCGGCTCCAGCCCGGGTTCGGTCGGGGGTGGTGGTGCCGGATGGTCAGTGGTCACCCGGGTGCGGGGGTGGCGGTGGTGCCCAGCCGGGGGTGACGCCTGCCGCCTCCAGCAGTTCGCCGACGGTGTCGACGGCCCGTCGACTGATGCTCGCCGCGTCCGCGGCGAGGAGTGTGCCGTCGCGTTTGACGGCTCGGCCTGCGACGTAGACGGTGTCGACGGTCTGCCGGCTGGCGTGGTGCACGATCGAGGCGATCGGGTTGAGGACCGGAGTCATCGAGATGTGATCCGTGCGGATCATGACGATGTCGGCCTGCTTGCCCGGGGTGAGGCTGCCGGTGACATCCTCCATTCCCAATGCGCGGGCGCCCTCGATGGTCGCGAATTCGAGCACGTCACGGGCGGACAGATCGAGCTGCCACGGGTTGGCCCCGCCCTCCAGCGACTGCTGGTTGGCCAGGCCGCGCGGCACCGCCAGGGCGAAACGCATCGCCGTGAACGGATCGCCGCCGACGGCCATGCAGGTGTCGATGCCGATGTTGGGCCGGATGCCGGCCTTGAGCAGTTGGGTGATCGGCGGCCAGCCGTGCCCCATTGCGGACTCGTCCTCCGGGGTCACCGACGCCGATACGCCGGAGTCGGCCATCAGCCGGAACTCCTCATCGGTGAGCAGGTTGCAGTGACCGAAGATCAGGTCGTCGCCGAGGAGACCCGCCTTGTGTAGCCGGGTCACGTTGGGTCGGCCGTGCGGATCGAGCACCGCCATGCCGATGTGGGTGTTGATCCGGAGCCCGAGTTCACGGCCGAGTGCGAAGTCGGCCCGTACGACGTCCATGGGCGAGGAGTCCGGTCCGCGTACGGCCAGGCCCATCGTGACGAGCCCGGAGTCGGAGGAGAAGTACCGGCTGCGCACTCGGCGGATCTCGGCCTCGTTGCTGGGGGTGGTGCTGGTGAACGGCGGTGAGAGGATCTCCAGTTGTTCGGACATCGCCCCGCCGTAGCCGAACATCGCGCGGATGCCGCTGGTTTGCAGCGCGCGCACGGCCTCGTCGGTGTGTTCGGGCGAGGACTGGTTGTGGGAGTAGTCGAAGACGGTGGTGACCCCCGAGTCGAGGGAGTCATGGGCACCGAGGGCGGTGCCGAGGGACATGTGCTCCGGCGTCATGTGCGGGCCGAGCATCCCGAACATCGTTGTGAAGTACTGGAACAGGGACCAGTCGGTCGCCATTCCGCGCAGTAGCGCCTGGAACAGATGGCGATGTGAGTCGATGAAGCCGGGGAGCACGATGTGCCGCGAGGCATCGACGATGTCGGCGCTGCCCTCGGCGATCTCCAGGTCGGGGCCGATCGCGGCGATCGTGCCGTTCTCGATCAGCACGTCACCGACCAGGTCACCGACGGTCGGATCCATGGACACGATCTGGCCGCCTCGCAACAGCGTGCGTGCCGCCGTCATGCCGTGTCCGCCATGCACCGTTGCAGAGCAGATTTCATCCGGGGAACCCTCCTGTGGGCGGTGGGTCAGTCTGCTAGTGTTCTGCATTACAGAACATGAGACTGTGACACAGAACAATATGTTCGCGTCGTTACGAAGCTGTCAAGAGTGCTGTGGCTTGATTTGTCGGAGTGTTGCGGCCGGAAATACCGGACATACAACTCGCTCACCCCTGATGACGAGGCCGCCTCTACACTCGGCGCCGTGCCTCGTGACATCGAACGCGCGGAGGAGCATCGAATGATCGCGCCAGCCAAGGAGACGGATACGTTGACCCCGAACTACCCGATCGGTTCAGTCGACAAGGCGCTGCGACTGCTGTGCGTCCTCGCCGAGGAGCGGGCAATCCGGGTCGCCGATGCGGGCCGGAGGATCGGAGCAGCCCGCTCGACGGCCCATCGGCTGCTGGAGATGCTGCAACTGCACGGCTTCGCCCAGCAGGATCCGGTGACCCGCGCGTACGTGCCCGGCCCGAGGCTGCTGGACATCGGGGCGGCGGCGCTGAACAACCTGGACATCCGGGCGATCGCCAGACCCGTGATGGAGGAGTTGGTGGTCGAGGTCCAGGAGTCGGCACACCTCGTGATCCTGTCCGGCCCGGACATGCTGATCATCGACGCGGTCGAGAGCTCACGGGCGCTGCGCGTCGGCTCCCGGGTCGGGGTCCGCGTGCCGGGCTACGCAGCGGCCGGTGGACGGGCCGTCCTCGCGCAGTTGCCCGAAGACCGGGTGATGGCGATGTTCCCGTGCGAGGAGCTGGATGTGATCACACCGGACACCCTGACGAGTCGCACCGCGCTCATGGAGGAGCTGGTCGTGGTGCGTGAACGCGGATTCGCCGTGTGCATCGGTGAGGTGGAGCCCGACGTGGCCACCGTGGCTGCGGTGATCCCGAACGGCGATCGCATCACTCCGGCGGCGATCACCGTTTCGGTGCCCCGCTACCGGTTCTCCGAGGAGGATCTCACCCGGCTGGGACGCGCAACGGTGCAGGCGGCGCAGCGCTGTGCGGTGGTCGCCTGATTCTCCGTGCCCGACTGCGACCGCGGCTAGCGCTCCGCGGCTCGCCGCAGCAGTGGTGTCAGTCGGTAGTCGACGAGTTGGCGCATCACGAGGGCGGTGTTGGTGCGTTCCACACCGGGAATGCCCAGGATCTGACCGGCGACGCGGTAGAGGTCGTCGGCGTCGGTGGCGACGACGTGCACGAGCAGATCGATCTCGCCCGAAAGGCCGTACACCTGGAGCACTTCGGGGACGGCCGCGAGGGCCTCCGCGACGTGGTCCAGTCTGCGCTGGGTGACTTGGGTGGTCACGAAGGCGGTGAGCGGATAGCCCAACGCCGCGGGGTCGACACGACGTTCGAAGGAGCGCAGTGTTGCGTTGCGGTCGAGTGAGGCCAGCCGGGCCTGAACGGTGTTGCGACTCAGACCGCTCTGTTCGGCGAGCGCCACGGTCGTGGCACGGGGGTGTTCGCTGAGCGCCAACAGCAGACGGGCATCGGTGGGATCGATCCGTTCGGGCTTGGGCACGGTGCTGCCTTTCGAGAAGGACGAAGACCGGTGATTGGGCATTCTGCGCAATTTTCCGGCAAGACCTTGTGCACATTCTGATGTGATGGTGTCCTTGATGACAACGACTGCACCCTCCTGGGAGCGCTGCGCCGACTGTAACCCGGTCGGTCCGACCCGCCCCGGGGCAGTTCTGCTCCGCGTGTCTGCCACACGCCCCCCTTTCTCTCTTTTCCAGCACGGTGCCCCCCTCTTCGCCGGGGCGCCGGGCGTGAGGAGGCCCGTTTCCCATGTCCACTGCAGCTGAGACCCGTCGGCGTTCCGCCACCGATCCCTTCGCCGCCCTCGGTGAGATCGAGGATCGTGTGTTGTGGCTTGCCAGTGCGATCGTCGACCACGCGAACCGGGTGCGACCCAACGCTTCGGGCCTGAAGGTCGGCGGCCACCAGGCGTCGTCCGCCTCGATGGTGTCCCTCATGACCGCGCTGTGGTTCCGCCATCTGCGCCCCGAGGACAGGGTGTCGGTCAAGCCGCACGCCTCGCCGGTACTGCACGCCATCAACTTCCTCCTCGGCGAGTTGGACGCCTCGTACCTGCCGACGCTGCGCGCCTGGGGCGGTCTCCAGAGCTATCCGAGCCGCTCGAAGGATCCCGATCCGGTCGACTACTCCACCGGCTCGGTCGGCATCGGCGCGACGGCCACGATCTGGGGGGCGCTGGCCCGCCGGTATGCGGACAAGTCCGGTGACGGCGGCTTCAGGGGCCGGCAGTACGCCCTGGTCGGAGACGCAGAGCTCGACGAGGGTGCCGTGTGGGAGGCGCTGCTCGACCCGCAGGTCGCCGAACTGGGCGAGTTGGTGTGGATCGTGGACCTCAACCGACAGTCACTGGACCGCGTCGTTCCGAACATCGCCGCGGACCGGCTCAGGAGCATGTTCACGGCAGCGGGTTGGCAGGTCCTCACGCTCAAGTACGGCACGCTGTTGGAGGAGTTGTTCACCCGTACGGGCGGAGATGCCCTGCGCTCCCGGATCGACGGCATGTCCAATCCTGAATACCAGCGGCTGTTGCGTTGTCCCGCGGACGAACTGCGCGAGCGCCTGCCGGGAGCGGGCCCGGACGCGGACCGGATCTCCGAGTTGCTGGCCCAACTCGACGACGCCCTGCTGACCGACGCGATGCGGAACCTGGGCGGGCACGACATGACCGCCCTGGACACGGCCCTGTCCTCGATCGACGACACCCGCCCCACCGTCGTCCTCGCCTATACGGTCAAGGGCTACGGCCTGCCGTCCCAGGGCCATCCGCAGAACCACTCCTCACTGCTGACGGAGCAGCAGATGAGAGAGCTCGCCGACCGGGTCGGGACGGACCTCGATCGGCCCTGGACCGGGTTCGCAGCCGATTCGGCGGCGGGACGGCTCTGCTCGGACGCCGCGACGCGTCTGCACCGTGACGCCCCGGCACCGGTGACCCCGCCGGCCCTCCCCCTGGACATCGGCCGCACACCGACAGGTACGGCGACCACCCAGGCAGCGTTGGGTCGTGTGCTGCTCGACCTGACGCGTTCCGCACCGGAGGCGGCCCGTAGGGTGGTGACCGTGAGTCCGGACGTCAGTTCGTCGACCAATCTCGGCGGCTGGGTGAACAAGGTCGGCGTCTGGTCCGCCGGCGAGCGTACGGACTGGTTCGCCGACGATCCGGAGACCATCCTGCACTGGCGCGAGAAGCCGACCGGGCAGCACATCGAACTGGGGATCGCGGAGACCAACCTGGTCGGGCTGTTGGGAGAGCTCGGCGCGACGTGGAGCCGGTGGGGCGAACCCCTGCTGCCGATCGGGGTGATGTACGACCCCTTCGTCCAACGGGCCCTGGAGCCCTGGTCCTTCGGCATCTACGCCGGCGGTCAGTCGATCTTGGTGGGTACGCCCTCCGGGGTCACCCTGGCTCCCGAGGGCGGGGCGCACCAGTCCATCACCACGCCTTCCCTCGGTGTGGAGCAGCCCGGCTGCATCACCTACGAGCCGGCGTTCGCGCTCGACACCGAGTGGACGCTCCTGGCCTCCCTCGCCCGTCTGGGGCGGCCCGACGGCACCTCGGCCTATCTGCGGCTCTCCACCCGTCCGGTCGATCAGAACCTGGCCGCCGTGCCCGGCGACCCCGCGGCCCGCGAGCGCCGCAGGCAGCAGGTCGTGGCGGGCGCCTATCCGCTTGTGCGGCGCGAGGGCGCCGTGGTCACCATCGCCGCGATGGGTGCGATGGTGACCGAGGCGCTGGCCGCCGCCGAGCGACTGCGGCTGATGGGAATCCCCACCGACGTGGTGTGTGTGACCAGCCCGGGGCTGCTCTTCCGGGCACTCAACTCCCGCCTCGGACAGGACGAAGCCCCCGACTGGATCCTCGACCAGGTGTTCCCCGCCGACCGGGCGACCCCGCTCGTCACCGTCCTGGACGGACACCCGCACACCCTCTCGTTCCTCTCCACGATCCACCACGTGCCGCTGCGCACCCTGGGGGTCACCGGCTTCGGTCAGTCCGGGTCGTTGGAGGAGGTCTACCGCTACCACCGCATCGACACCGACAGCATCATCCGGGCGGCGCTTGACCTCACCCAGTAGAGGCTCTTGGCGCGTACGTAGGTGACGTGGCGCGGTGGCAGGCGACGGCGGCATCGCCCGTCTGCCCGGCCGAAGTCCGGCACCGGTTGGTTCCTCGGATGTCTACACCGTCTTCTTGAGTGAGGTGAGATGGGCGAAGACCACGACATTGGCCGAGTAGCCGCTCTTCTTGTTGAAGCGTCCGCCGCACGTCAGCAGTCGCAGTTCCGGACGCTCGGTCGCTCCGTACACCTTGTCGTCAGGGAACTCGCTCTTCTTGTAGGTCTTGACGTCGTCGACGGTGAACACCGCCGTCTTCCGGTCCGCGCGCACGACCTTGACGGCGTCGCCCCGCCGTAGGGCGTTGAGGTTGAGGAAGATGGCGGGTCCCGTTCGGGTGTCCCGGTGGCCGACGATCAGGGCGGTTCCCGCCTCTCCCGGTGAGGGGCCGCTCTGGTACCAGCCCGCGACCTTGGGTTTGCTCAGCGGGGGCGCACCGAGCCGGCCCTTGGCGTCGAGCCCGACGGCGCTGAGCGGGGCCTCGATCACGATGGCGGGGATGGCCAGCTTCATGGGCCGGGAGGGCGGTAGCGGTGTGTGGGACGCCGGGACGTTCTTCGGCGGTGTGTGGGGGGCCCTTCGGAACGGCGGCGGCGCGCCGCCCGCAGCGTCGGAGCTGCGGACGGCGGCTGGCGTCGGCTCGGGTGAGTCACCGCTCGCCCAGACCGCGCCCGTGACCAGGGAGGAGACCGCGCACAGCGTCATGGTGAGACGACATGCGCGGCTCGGTCCCCGTCGCCGCGGCCGGCAGGGACTGTTATGCCTCGCCACGGGAGCGGCGGCGCGCTGCCCTGCGGGCGAGGAGTAGCCCGGCGATGCCGGCTGCGCCGGCCACGAGCGCCGTGGTCGTTCCGGTGGGGGAACTGCTCGACGAGGCGGTGCTCTCCATGGTGGGGACGCCACCGCCGCCGGCCGGTACGGGACCGGACGGCTTCTCGTACGTCTCGCTGGCACTGCTGTCGTTGCTACCGCTGGTGCCGTTGCTGTCGTTGCTACCGCTGGTGCCGTTGCTGGCGGTACTGCCGTTGGCGCCGTTGGGGGGGTTGCCGTTGGTGTTGGCGCCGCCCGAGGTGCTGCCCTCCTCGCAGTGGACCACGAAGGTCTTCAGCTTGGTCACACCGCTGGGTACCGTCCACTGGAGCTGGTAGGTGCCGTCGGGAAGCCGGTATTCGTCGCTGCGGGCCCTGCCCTCGTCGAGGGGAAGACTCCCGCTCAGTGTGTCGCTCTGAGGGGTGGTGGGGGGTCGGGAGGTGATCGTCCAGGCGATCGCGGTGAGGTTCTCGAAGTTGTCAGCGACGATCTTGAACTTGCAGACCGAATCTTCGCGTTGGACGTTGCCCCGGGAGGAGGAGGCGGACAGGACGGTGAGGTCGCCGCTGTCCCCCGGGGCTGCGAACGCGGCGGGCGCGTCGGCCAGCGCGAGACCGGCGGCGAGCGCTACGGCTACCGCGGCACCCGTTCGGGGACGGACGGAAGCGGTGATGGGCATGCTGGGCTCCTTCAAGCCGAGATGATTGTCGTACTAATCACGTGACTGTCCAAGAGATGCATGTTCCGTCGGAAAGCAGCGCAAGAAACGCCGTCGAAACGGTAGAAATAGCCCGAGTAGCGGATAGACCACTACGGGACGATCGGAGCGCATCGCACGGCCCCCGGCCGAGCCGGCGCGGATCACTGCGGACAGACGGCTGCCGAATGGTTCCCTCCGGGGTCCCAGGACGTGCAGTGTTCAGGCCGGTGTACCGTTCGTCGGTCCTGTTGCCACGGTGGTGGCCCGGGTGGGGACGGTGTGTGAACTGGCTGCTGCCGCCGCCGCGTAGTGAGCTGCGGTGGGTGGGCCGGTGGGGCGGATGCGGCCGACGAAGCGGACCAGGACGAAACCGAACGCACAGAACAGGGCGAGGCCGATGGCCGCGCGGGAGAACCCGGCCGCAAGGGCGTCGGACACCGCGCTGCCGCTCGTGTACTGGCGCGTGTAGACCGAATTGAACAGGGCCGCGGTGACAGCGGTGAGGACGGCTGCCCCGACATAGCGGCCCATGTTGGAGATGCCGGAGGCCGCTCCGACCTGATCGTCCGTGACACAGGCGGTGGCGACGGACGACGCGGGCCCGTTCGCCAGTCCCAGACCGACGGCGAGCACGACCAGCGGGCCCACGAAAGCGGCGTACCCCCAGGAGGCATGGGTGAAGCCGAACACGGCGAACGCGACGGTAGCGATCCCGAAGCCGCCGGCGATCACCCTGCGGGCGCCCAGCCTGTCGACGAACCGCGTGATCAAGGGAGCGGTCACCACGATCCCGACCGCCGCGGGCAGCGTGGCCACGCCCGCCTCCAACGGCGTCATGCCCAGACCGTCCGGGTTTTGGAAGTAGAGGCTGCACACGTACATGACCGCATTGATGCAACCGGCGACCACCAAAATCGCGACGCTGGACCCGACCAGGAACTTGTTGCGCAGCAGCCCCAGGTCGATGAGAGGGGCGCGCACGCGCTTCTCGACCAGGACGAAGCCGACCACCGCCGCCGCCGAGACCACGAAGCACACCAGGGTCGGGCCACTGAGCCAGCCCCAGTCCGCGCCCTCGGTCACCGCGAAGACGAACGGGACGAGGGCGGTGGCGATCAGCACCGTCCCCGCGAAGTCGACGGAGCGCGGACGCGAGGGGTCCCGGGACTCCGGCACGGTTCGCAGGGTCAGCGGCACGCAGGCAGCCGCGATCCCCGCATCGATCCAGAAGAGTCCTTGCCAACCTGTGATGTCCACGAGCACACCGCCGAGCAGCGGCCCCGCGGCTGCACCGGCGGCCGAGGCTGCTCCCCACAGTGACACCGCACGCATCTGCGCGTCGCCCGAGGAGCCTGCCGACAGCAGGCTGAGCCCGCAGGCCAGGATCGTCGAACCGGCCGCGCCCTGTACCGCCCGGCCGGCGATCACGGTGCCGGCACTGTCGCCCCATGCGATCACCACGCACGAGGCCACGAACAGCAGGAGGCCACCGATGAAGATCCGACGACGTCCGAAGATGTCGCCCAGGGCGCCCGAGGTGACGATCACGGCCGCGCCCACCAACGAGTAGCCGGTGACGGCCCACTGCAGCGTGTTCAGGGAGGCGCCGGTGTCCTCACTGATGGCGGGCAGGAGAATGCTGACCGCGGATGTGTTCGCGTTCACGACGAAGGCGGAAACGCACGTTGCCGCCAGTACGCCCGTGGACGCGCCGGCGGAGGCAGCCGTGGAACTGCCTGCGCCCGCGCTCACACAACACTCCGGGCGGGGACGAGGAACTCGTTGACCATGTGGGGCCTCCCAAGCATGCAACTGTCACGCCTGCATTGACGTGTTCGCTCGCAGCCCGAAGCCGGACACCCGTTCGGCGGAATCCCTGCTCAACGCTCGGGGACCCCGTGGCACTACCTCTTCGAGCAGATAGCCGGGCGGGACCCCCACGGAAGACAGGACCCACCACGCGCTCCGGAGCCGAGGCGAACACAGGGCCATGTTCACCCACACTCCGTCCGCCACCGCACAAGGACACGACGTCCCTACTCGGGCTCAGGCCCGGAACACCATGTGGCAGCGGTGAGTGGCGGCGCCGACGCGCCTGCCCACGCGGAGCGTACAGATGGGGGAGCGTACGGATGCGGTTCGGTCTGCTGCCGGATCGGCCCCACTCCGCACTTCACGCCTCCGCGCTTCACGCCCCACGCCGCCCCGACGCTCGTCGCCCGGACGCTCGTCGAGAGGCCCGCTCTGACCGACCTTTTCAGTACAGCCCCTCGGGGGCCGAGCTCGTCGTTTGCAGCGGACGGACATTGGCGACGCCGTCGCTGGGCCATCGGTCGGTCCTGTGGCACAGTGCCTGGTCCCGCTCCAGGATGTTGGGTAGGAAGAGGTCCTCGTGCAGCACGGTGAGCCGGACCTGACCCACCGCTCCGGGAGCGACCGGGGTCGATCGATCGCCCTTGTCCACCACCGCCATGGTGACCTGCGGGTAATTCGGCACGTAGCTGATCAACTCCCCGTCCCGGTCCACGTCGAAGCAGGCGGCGTTGCCGAAGGTGTTGCCGTAGGTCAGACCGCAGATCCCGCCCTCAAGGGCGGTCCTGAAGGTCCGGTACATATCGGCGCTGATCTGGGTGCCGCTCAGGCGCACGCCGTCGAGGGCGGCGACCAGGTCCGGGTGTCGCTGCCGGAGGACTTGGAACAGGGCGGGCGTGGTGTTGAGATAGTGGACCCGGCCCTGCCGGAGCACGTCGGTGATCTGCTCGACGAGGTGGGTGGTGTAGTCGCCGACCTCGGCCAGGCGTCCGGCCCGGATGAGTCGCTTGACCCACCGCGGGTCCATGTCCACCGCGTACACCTGGCCGGCGTGGAGCTCCGACACCTCTTGGACGCCGTTTCCGATCAGGTGCGGTCCTGTCGGTGTGGCCTGGAGCCAAGTGCGGCCCGGTGCGAATCCCTCCCGGACGAAGGACCAGCGGCGCCAGGTCGCCCGGTGCAGCAGCATGTCGGGCGTGTAGAACACCCGGCAGGGCGTGCCGGTGGTGCCGCCCGTGTCCCAGATCCGCCCGGCGAGCGGTCGGGCCACGGACAGCGGGACGAGGTCCGCGGGGTCCTCCTCGCGCAACCGTTGCAGTGGGAACGGCCCGAACGCTCCGAGTTGGTCGTACCGAGTGATGTCCCGGGGGTCGAAGTCCAGCTGCCGGGCCCGCCCGAGCCAGAAGGGGCTTCCGGCCAACGGGTCGAAGTGCCGACGGACGACCCTGCGGGTCCACTCGTCCAGGTCGGTGTCCAGCCATTGCGCGACCAGGGCATCCGGGTCGGTACGGGTGGCGGCTGTGGTCATGACAGCGCCGTTGCGCCGGTGAGGTCGATGCCGAGGTCGTAGGCGGTGCTCAGGGCCTGCTCGATGTGTTCCGGCTGTTCGATGTGGACCACCGGGAAGGGGAACGCGAGAATTCCCTCCGGGATGGAGGGCCCCATCACCAGCCCGAGTTGTACGCCCTGTTCCTTCATCCCGCTGTAGACGTCGACCAGGCTGATCGGGTCCGTCGAGTTCCGCTGGAACAGGTCCCTGACCTCGTCGGCGGAGCGCAGCATCTTGGGCTCCAGGCAGGAGAACAGCGGGACTTCGGGGTCGGCGAAGGGAATGGCGTCGATGCGCGGAGCCATGAAGTCGCGGAAGTGTCTGCGGAGGGGAGTGTGCACCGCAATGGTGCGTCCGGGGAGCGGGGTCACCGTTCCCGGCGGGACCTCCGCGGCGAGTTCCTTCAACGCCTCGGCATGACCGGCCAGCATCAGGATGCGCTGTCCGCCGTCGCTGGTCGGGCCGAAGTCCCCCGCCAGGTAGATGCCGGGGACGCCCTCACCGGGGTGGGAGGGGGCGCCTTCGCCGAGGGCGCCGAAGGCGATGGCGATGCCCTGTTCCGGTGCGTCGGCCGGCAGTTCGGGGGTGTCGCGGGAACTGGCCAGCATTTCGAACAGTTGCTGCCGTCCCAGGGATCCGGCGAGGCAGCTGGCGGTCATCGCACCGAGGCTGAGGCCCCCGATCGCGGCGGGGCGCAGGTTGAACGAGGCGAGCACGTCGTGCACGCCGATGGCAAGGGCGGCCTCGCGGACGGTACCGACGCTCTGGCGCTCCTCCTGGGCGACCGGGAGGTCGTCCGCAAGTATCTGACTGACCGTCAACCCGGTCCAGTCGGCCACCTGCTCGTACCAGCTCTGCACCACCGGGTACGCCTGATGGAGCTCCAGCCCGTGAGGCTCGGTCCCGACTCCGCCGCCGAACAGGTACCCCAAGCTCATGACAGCTCCCGTGAATTGTTTTCCGAAAGGACCGGAACGCTGCGAACCAACCGTAGTGCAGGGGAACTCGTGCGGCTAGCCGAGTCGAGCAGGAATTACCCTTCAGAGCAGTAGATCGGGACTGCCTCACGAGGCGATACCGAGACGATATTCCCGTCTGGGAGAATCGACCGGAAGCACCACGAGAGACATTCTTGGAGTAGTGAGGAAAGACCGCAGAAAATGAATGCGGAGCGCTTTGACGCTCTTCTTCCTACTACTCAAGGAATGCAGGAAGAACGCGGGGTGGCCATGCGCCGACGCTCAGCACCCCAAGGGAGTGCGCCCGGGAGACCAGGGCGGCGCGGTTCGAAACGTCGAACTGACGTAGCATCAACCCTATGCGGTACTCGACACCCTGACGGCTCAGATGGAGTGCCGCGGCCAACCGGACGGTCGAGGTACCGACCGCGACGCCCTCAAGGATGCGGACGTCCAGCGCAGTCAGCCGTCTGAGGCCCGCGCCACTGGAACGATCCTCGCCGACGGTACGAGCGCCTCCGGTGCCAGCGGACTGCGACGGCGCCGTCGCGGACCGGGCCCCTCCAGATGCGGATACCAGTACCAACCCCAACACCCCCTCTACTGTTGTTCGTGATCTCAGGCGCCTTGCACGGCGACGAAGTGTTCGCGCAGCACGCCGATCACCTCGGCCGGCCGACTGCTCAGATAGAAGTGACCGCCGCCGAACACCTTGAGGTCGAACCCGCCCCTCGTGTGGTCGCGCCACATCCCGGCCTCCGACAGCGGCGTCCAAGGGTCCCGGTCCCCCACCAGTGCGGTGACAGGGCAGGCCACCGCAGCGCCGGGGGCTGCCCGATAGGTCTCCAGCGCCCGGTAGTCGCTGCGCAGCGCGGGCAACACCATCCGCAGCAGTTCCTCATCGTCCAGCAGTCGGGCGTCGGTGCCGCTCATGGCCCTGACCTCGGCCACGATCCCCTCGTCGTCGAGCAGGTGGGCCCGTTCCGGCCGGGCTACGGAAGGCGCCCTGCGGCCGGACACGAAGAGGTGGTCGATCCTGCCGCCCGCGGCCTCGAACCGCCGGGCCACCTCGAAGGCCACCAGGGCACCCATGCTGTGTCCGAAAAGGGTCAAGGGGAGATCGTCCCAGCGGCGCAGCGCCTCGAACGCTCCGTCCGCCATGATCTGTAAGTCCTCGATGCCCCGCTCGCCACGGCGGTCCTGGCGCCCGGGGTACTGAACCGCGAGGAGGTCTACCGGGCCCCGCAGCTCGGCGGAGAGCGGGAAGTAGAAACTCGCCGAGCCGCCGGCGTGCGGAAAGCAAACCAGCCTCCGTTCGGCCGTCGGCGAGGAATGAAAGCGACTGCACCAGGGGTCGCCGTCCAAAGAGATCGAAGTCATGTCGACCTTTCGTTCCTTTCTCAAACCCGCAAGGCGCCGGCCAGATGGCTCGATCACGTCGGGTGCCTCTCCGCGTCGGCGGACGGCTGGTGAGCAGTGAATTCTGAGAGCGTCGGTCAAGAGAGTCGTGGGTCGGCCCATTACAGCCTGCCACGCCCCTCGGAATGTCAGCAAGGGTGCACCGGCGCACGCCCCCTCGTACACCGCAGGGGGCTAATTCCAGTTATTTCTGGAGCGGATGGCGAGATCGCTGTGGTGCGAAGCATCCGCAGGTGATTACCCTGATGCGTCGGCTCGGCACGTGCCGTTCCGCCAGACCTCGCACCGGCGATCCGGAGGAGAGCGGGAGGAGCGTCGCATGGCCAGGCCGTACGAAGTCGACGTCCAACCTCTCACCCGCCGCGGGAGCGGGCCGGTCGTCCGACGGCCGTTCCTGGAGCCGTGCCCGACCGAGTACACATCCCCGGGCCTTTCACAACAGCGGGACGCGACGCCAGGAGACGTTCCCACCGTTACGGGTGTGACTGAGTCGGGCCGTCCGGGTCCACTGCTGCACGTGGTCCATCGGACCTGTCCCGCAGTCGAGTGCCGAACGCGGTGTCCGGAGTTCGGCGGCCGACGGCTCCAGCAGCCTCGTGAGGCCACTCAAAGGGCCCGTTCCAGACGGCCGTCAGGGCATCGGGCCTCGCAAACCCCGCATGATCACAACAGTGAACTCTAGGGATACTTCTAGATATGGCGGGATTTAATTGACCGATGCGGAGAGGTCCAACACGCTGGAGGCTTCGTTGGTTGCCGGTCGTGTGACGAAGAGGGACACCTTTGAACTTCCTTCTACTGGGACCACTTTCCGTCCGGTTGAACGCGCGTGAGGTCCATGTGTCGGCCCCGAGACAACGCGTGGTCATGGCGGCGCTCCTACTCAATGCCAACCGGGTGATCTCGGTCGACCGCATCGCGGAGTACGTCTGGGACGGCGCCCCACCGCCGAGCGCCGCAGCGACCGTCCGCACCTATGTGATGCGGCTGCGGCAGGCACTGGGCGAGCACGCCTCCGCCAGGATCCTCACCCGGGCACCCGGGTACCTCCTCGAACTCGGTGAACACGAGAGCGATCTGGGCCAGTTCACGGCCCACCGCCGGCGCGCCGCGGAACTCGCCGAGCGCGGCGATCTGGAGGGCTCATCGGCCGAACTGTCCAAGTCCCTCGCCCTGTGGCGCGAGGAGCCGCTGGCGGACATCCCGTCCCGGACACTGCGCGACGTCGAGGGCCGCTACCTCCAGGAGTTGCGGCTCCAGACCATGGAGCTGCGCTTCGACGCGGAGCTCGCCCTGCTGCGGCACGCAGAACTCGTCCCGGAGCTCTGGCGGCTGGTCAGGAAGTACCCCCTGCGCGAGGCCCTGGTGGGCAAGCTGATGCTGGCCATGTTCCGCTCGGGGCGCCAGTCGGAGGCCCTGGGCCTCTACCAGCGCACCCGGGTCCTGCTCGTCGAACAGCTTGGCGCCGAGCCGAGCTCGGACCTGTGCGAGGTACAGCAGCACATCCTCTCGGCCCACGACCGGCCCCGTACTCCGGCCGCGGCAACACCGCCCCCGACCGCGCCTGTGCTGGTCGCGGCTCCGACCACGTCGTGGAAGGGACCCGGTCGGCCGAGTCCGGCCCAACTCCCCTCGGTCCCGCCGCTGCTGCCCGCGCACGCCGGTCCGCTGGCGCGGCTGGAGCGTTTCCTCTCGGCATCCGCGGCGTCCGCGGGCACGGTCGCGACCGCGGTGGTCACCGGCCGGGGCGGCGTCGGCAAGAGCGCACTGGCCCTGCATGCAGCCCACGCCCTGCGCGACCGGTCGATGGACGGCCAGCTCTACGCCGACCTCGGCGGAGGGTCACGACCGCTGTCCTCCCCTGCGGTGCTCCTGCGCTTCCTGGCGGACCTCGGCGTCCCCCGGTGCGAGATCCCGACGGAGGAGTCCGAGCGGGAGAGCCTCTACCGCTCGCTCACCTCGGGCCGCCGTCTGCTGGTCGTGCTCGACAACGCGCACAGCACCGCTCAGATACGGCCGCTGATACCCGGCAGCGGGGGAAGCAGACTGCTGATCACCAGCAGACGTCGACTGGCCGATCTGGAGGGCGCACACACCCTGCTCCTCTCCCCGCTCGACGAGGCCGGGGCACTGGAGCTGCTGGGGAGCATCGTCGGACCGGCCCGTGTCGGGGCCGAGCCACGGGCCGCCCGAACGGTGTTGACGCTGTGTGCCGGCCTTCCACTGGCGATCCGGATCGCCGGAACCAGACTGCTGGAACGCCCGCACTGGAGCATCGGCGACTTCGCCCGACGGCTCACCCAGGCCCCGCACCTGCTGGACGAGTTACGCACCGGCGACCTCGGTGTCCGTCCCGGCCTCGACGCCGACCTCGACGGTCTCCGGCGGACGGGCTCGACCGGCGTCGACCCCGCCGAGGTGTTCATCGCCCTCGGTGCCGCCGGGACCGGCCACACCTCAAGCGGCAGGGCCGCGATGCTGCTCGGCTGCTCCGAGGCGAAGGCCGAGGAGGCCCTCGACGCCTTGGTCGAAGCACATCTGCTCCATCCGCCGAGAGCGGGGCGCTACCGGCTGGACGCACTGCTCCAGGCGTACGCCGGCGAACGCGCCCAGGCGGCCGGCGTACCGCAGCACGGGCATCCGCTCGTCCGCGCGGTGTGAGAGTCCGGCGTCCCCCAGCGACTGACCGGCGCCAAAGCGACAGACACCTCGGTGATCAACCCTTTCGAGAGGAAGCCTTCCGCATGGCCCACCAGACGGCCACCACCCCCGACCTGCTCGCCTACGTCCGAGAGGTCTCCCTCCGCGAGGACGAGTTGCTCAGGGAGTTACGCGAGAGAACGGCGGACCTGCCGGCCGGGACCGCCATGCAGGTGATGGCGGAGGAGGGGCAACTTCTCGCCCTGTTGGTCGGACTGACCCAGGCGAGGGCGGTGCTGGAGATCGGCACCTTCACCGGCTACAGCACTCTGTGCATGGCACGGGCGCTTCCGTCCGACGGACTGCTGGTGTCGTGCGACATCGACGACAGGTGGCCGGCGGTCGGTGTCGACTTCTGGAAGCGCGCCGGGGTCGAATCTCGGATCGACCTGCGGATCGGCGATGCAAACGCGACCCTGGACACCCTGCTGGCGGAGCGCGGGCCGGGGAGCTTCGACCTGGTGTTCATCGACGCGGACAAGGCCAACTACGTCCGCTACTACGAGGCTTCGCTGGCGCTGGTGCGCACGGGCGGCCTGATCGTGGTCGACAACACCCTCTTCTTCGGCCGGGTCGTCGACCCGGCCGCGGTGGACGCGGACACCGCCGGGGTCAGGGCGGTCAACGAGGTGCTGCACCAGGACTCACGGGTGGACCTCTCACTGTTGGTCATGGCCGACGGGATCACGCTCGCGCGCAAGCGCTGAGAACCGGTGCCAGGCGGCGAGCGGTTCCGCTCGCCGCCGCCACCGGCCGAGCCTCCGGGGTGGGTGCCAGATGTGTCTGGTCGCAGGACAAACCGCACTGACGGTACGTCAGAGGTGTACCGGCTCCCCCTCCCCTCGTTCCGGCGTCGCAAGGTCGGGTGCGTCCAGGCTCATCGTGGTGGACACCTCGCGCGGCTGCGGGGCGAGGTGCAGCCGCTGGAGTCCCGGATGTGCCGCGGCACTTTCCAGGCCCTCGGCGCACGGACACGGCTCCTCGTCGAAGCCCGAGAAGCGGTAGGCGATCTCCATGATCCGGTTGCGTTCGGTGGCCCGGAAGTCGGCCGCCAGGTGGACCCCGGCCCGAGCAGCCGCATCCGCCAGCCAGTTCAGGAGGGTCGCACCGGCACCGTAGGCGACAACCCGGCAGGAGGTCGCGAGCAGTTTGAGGTGCCAAAGCGCCGGATGCCGCTCCAGCAGCAACACGCCGACCGCGCCATGGGGTCCGAACCGGTCGGCGAGGGTGACCACCAGCACCTCGTGGCCGGGGTCGGCGATCAGGCCGCGCAGCACCTCGTCCGGATAGTGCACCCCGGTCGCGTTCATCTGGCTGGTGCGCAGGGTGAGCTCTTCGACCCGGGACAACTCCTCACCGGTGGCCCGCCCGATGCGCATCCGCAGGTCCAACGAGCGCAGGAACTCCTCGTCGGGTCCCGGCGCCGCCGCGCGCTCCGCCTCCCGAAGGAAGCCCGCCTGGTACATCTGCCGGCGGCGTCGCGAGTCGACGGTGCTGGTCGCGGGCGTGAACTCCGACAGCTCCGGCAACGCGAGTGCCTGCTCCGCCGGGTAGCAGCGCACGTCAGGCAGGTGGAATGCCACCTCGGCCCGCTCGGCGGGCCGGTCGTCGATGAAGGCGATCGTCGTGAGCGCAAAGCCGAGCCGGTCGGCGATCCGGCGCACCGCATCGGACTTGGCGCCCCAACCGATCTCCGGCAGCACAAAGTACTCGGCGACGCCGAGGGCCTCCAGTCGGGCCCAGGCGTGCTCGTGGTCGTTGCGGCTCGACACCGACTGCAGGATGCCGCGGGAGTCGAGTTCGATCACCACCTTGCGTATCTCGTCCGGTAGTTGCACCTCGCCGTCCTCCAGCAGGGTGCCCTGCCAGAGCGTGTCGTCCAGGTCCCAGACCAGGCACTTGATCGTCACGGCCACGGCTTCTTCCGCCGGCTCGTCGGACACCGTCTCGGTCATGTCGCCCCCGGTCGTGAGAGGGCGTGTTGTGCCAGCATCAGCCGGCACATCTCGTTGCTGCCCTCGATGATCTCCATCAGTTTGGCGTCCCGGTACGCCCTGGCCACCGGGTGTCCGTCCCGCGAGCCGGCCGACGCCAGGACCTGGACGGCAGCCGCCGCGCCCCGGGCCGCCTGGGTCGCGCTGACGTGCTTGGCGAGCACGGTCGCCACCACCTGGTCCGGCGCTCCCTCGTCCCACTGTCGGCTCGCGTGCTCACACACCCGGCTGGCCACCTGCTCGGCCGTGAAGAGGTCGGCGAGGTGCCCGGCGACGAGTTGGTGTTCCGCCAGCGGTCTGCCGAACTGCTCCCGTCCCGCAGCGTGCGCGGTGGCCGCGGCCAGACAGGCCCGCAGGATCCCCACGCATCCCCAGGCGACCGACATCCGCCCATACGCCAGGGCGGTGGTCACCAGCAGGCTCAACGGCAGGCCGTAGCCGCCGAGGACGCTGTCGGCGGGAAGCCGGACCCCGTCGAGGTGCACGTCCGCGTGTCCGGCCGCCCGACAGCCGAGCGGGTCGGCGATCCGCTCCACCCGAACGCCCGGCGCGTCGGCGGGAACCACGACGGCCGCCGCGCCGTCCTGGTAGCGACCCATGACCACCAGCAGATCGGCGTAGTGGGCGGCGGTCACCCACTTCTTCTGCCCGTCCACGACGATCGAGTCGCCGTCGCGGCGTACGGTCGTCGCCATCGCCGCCAGGTCACTGCCGGCCCCGGGCTCACTGAAGCCGACCGCTGCCAGTTCGCCCCCGGTCAGCCGGGGAAGGTACGCGGCCAACTGCTCCGGGGTGCCCAGGCGCTGCACGGTCCAGGCCGCCATGCCCTGCGAGGTCATCACACTCCGCAGCGAACTGCACAGACTGCCCACGTGGGCGGTGTAGGTGCCGCTGAGCGTGCTGCTGAGCCCCCAGCCGCCGTACTGCTCCGGGACCTCGGCACACAGCCGTCCCTCGGCACCCATTTCGTGGAGCAGCTCCAGCGGGAGCACGCCGTCCCGGTCCCACTCCCCCGCCAGGTCGCCGACCCGCAGCGCGGCGGAGGTGAGGGCGCCGGCGAGGTCCTCACCCATCGACGCCCTCGGCGCCGGACTGCCGGAGCCTGCCCACGAGCTCGGCCATCTGGCGGACGGTACGGAAGTTGTCCAGCCGGAGGTCGGCGCCGCGGATGGCGATCGCGTAGGACTTCTCCAGGTGCACCACCAACTGCATGGCGAACAGGGAGGACAGACCGCCGGCCCGGAACAGGTCGATGTCGGGCTCCCAGGGAGTCCCGGTGTGCGCCTCCAAAAACCCCAGGAGTTCCTTCTCCAGGTCGTCAGTGCTTGGGATGTTCCCCGTGGTCATGGGCTGTCTCCTCGTCGGGATCGTCAGGCGTAGTCATAGAAGCCGCGGCCGGACTTGCGACCCAGCCGACCTTCGCGGACCAGTCGGAGCAGCAGCTCGCTGGGGCGGCAGCCGTCGTCACCGGTCCGTTCGTGCAGCACCTGGAGGGAGTCGACGAGATTGTCGATGCCGATCAGGTCGGCGGTGCGCAGCGGCCCGGTCGGGTGGCCCAGGCAGCCCTGCATCAGGGTGTCGACCGCCTCGACGGTCGCCGTGCCCTCCTCCACGACGCGGGCCGCGTCGTTGATCATCGGGTGCAGGATCCGGCTGGTCACGAATCCCGGCGCGTCCCTGACCACCACTGGGCGCCGTCGCAGCGCTTCCAACAGCGTTGCCACCGCCGCCATCGCGGGCTCTCCGGTCCTGGTGCCCCGTACCACCTCGACGGTGGTGATCAGGTAGGGCGGGTTCATGAAGTGGGTTCCGATGAGCTCGTCCGGTCGCTCCAGCGCCCCGGCCAGTTCGTCGACCGGGATCGAGGAGGTGTTGGTCACCAGCAGGGTCCCCGGCCGGACCAGTGAGGAGACGTCGGACAGGACCGCGGCCTTGGTCGCCGCGTTCTCGGTGACGGCCTCGATGACGGCGGTGGCGCCGACCACGGCCTTCAGCGATGTGCCGGTGACGAGGGCTCCGGGGGGAGTGCCGCCCGGCAGTGAGCCCATCAACTCGGCCAGCCGGAGTTCGCCGTCGATCCGTTCCGTCGCTCTGTCGAGCCGCTCCCGGTCCAGGTCGACCAGGTGCACGGGCAGGCCGTGCCCGAGTGCGAGCACGGTGATGCCGACGCCCATCACACCGGCTCCCAACACGGTGAGCGCGTGGTGCGGTGGCAGTTCGTCGAGTGGAGCGGTGGTCAACTGGCTCTCCTTCGCCTTCACAGGTCATCGGGTGTGTGCACGGTGGTGCCGAGCCAGTCGGCGACGGCCCTTCCGGTGGTCTCGACATGCTGCTCCATGATCGAGAAGTGGTCCCCGGGTACGTCGACGACTGCGTCGGCGGAGGCCCAGGACGAACGCCAGTCGCTGACTTCCGACGACGGTTCGCCCAACGGGGTCGTCGCGCGCACCAGCAGCACCGGGGCGCGGACCGCCGGGGGCTTCCAGTCGTCGAGCAGGCGGAAGTAGCCGCCCATCGCGGTCAGCCGGGTTCCGTCCATCGGAGCGGCCCGCTCCTCACGCGCGAACATGCCGCCCAGCAGCACATCGTTGAACTGGGTGATGCCCTGGTTGTCGGAGAGATAGGTGTCCAGCAGCACCACGGCCGCCGGGCCCTCGCCGCGGCGTTCCAGTGCGGCGGCCACTCCGTGGGCGAGCGTGCCGCCCGATGACGAGCCGACGAGGACCAGTCTCCGCCCGGAGAGCTCCCGGAGCAGCGTCGCCGCCTGGAAGTCCAGCAATGCGTCCATGTCGGCCGGCAACTCCTCGTCCGGGGTGAAACCGGGGGCGTCCAGGGCGCTGACGGCGTAGCGGTCGCGGAAGAGGGAGGCGAAGCGGGCGTACTGATGGGCACCGCCGAGGGCGACGACGGAGCCGAAGCAGACGATCACGGGCGCGCCGTCGCGCTCGCTCAGGTGCAGCAGTCGCGGACCCGCTCCGGCCGCCGCGAGTTCGTGGCCGTTGTGGAAAGCGGGGCGCAGGGCGGAGGCGTTCTTGAGCAGCGCGATGCCCTCGTCGGTCCGGCCGAGCGCGCAGGCCTGGCGGAACAGCAGGCTCACGGGGTCGTTGTCGACGGGGTCGGGTTCGGGCTCCGTACGGGAGGTGTGCTCGGTCTGCGTTGCGGCGGCGAGGTGGGCGGCGAGCCCGGCCGGCGTCCCGCTGTCGAACACCACCGAGGGCCGCAGTCTCAGACCGGTGACGGCACTGAGGCGGTTGCGCAGTTCGACTGCGGTCAGCGAGTCGAATCCGACGGAGAGGAAGGGGACCGTCTCGGATATCGCCCCGGGTTCGGTGTGGCCGAGGACTTCGGCGGCCTGGGTGAGGACGAGTGCCCGCAGGATCAGCTCGCGCTCTTCCGTGTCGGTGGCGGCTTCGAGCCGGTTGCGCAGAGAGGCGGCGGCCGTTCCCGTGGTTCGCGCGGGTCGGGCCCGTACCAATGAGCGCAGCAGCGGATGGACCGTGCCGTCGCGGGGTGCGGTGAGATCGAGGTGGGCCAGGAGGGTGGGGGTGCCATCGGCGGGCTCGATGGCGTCGTTGCTGAGGGCGGTGTCCAACAGGGCCATGGCCGTCGCGTCGGTGAGACCGTGCGCACCACGGCGTTCGACCCGGCGTAGTTCGGCCCCTTCGAGTTTCGCCGTCAGTCCGCTCTGGCGCTCCCACAGTCCCCAGGCCAGGGAGGTGCCCGGCAGTCCGATCCGCCGGCGTTCCGCTGCGAGTGCGTCGACTGCGGCATTGGCTGCGGAGTAGGGCGCCTGTCCCGGGCTGCCCAGTACGCCCGCTGCGGAGGAGAAGACGACGAACGCGGAGAGGTCCGCTGCGCGCGTCAGCCGGTCCAGGTGCCAGACGGCGTCGAGCTTGGGCCGTAGCACCGTCGTCATCCGCTCCTGTGTCTGCCCCTCCAGCAGACCGTCGTCGAGCGCGGCTGCGGTGTGCACGACGGCACCGAGCGGATGCTGAGTCGGGATGGCCGCCAGAGCCGTGGCCAATGCCTGGCGGTCCGACACATCGCAGCTGACGGCGGTCAGCTCGGCCCCGGACGCGGCGAGTTCCGCCGTCAACTCCGCCAGGCCGGGAGCGTCGGCGCCCCGACGGCTCAGCACGCGGATATGGCGCACCCCGTGCACGGTGACCAGATGGCGCGCAACGACGGCTGCGAGGACGCCTCCACCGCTGAGCAACACGGTGTGGTCGGTCGGTCCGAACAGCCCGACCGGTGGGGTCGCGGCCCCGGTGAAGGGCGCACGCAGCAGTCGGGGCACGTGGAGCACTCCACTGCGCAGGGCCGCCTGCGGTTCACCGGCGCTGAGGAGCGAGGCGAGTGCGTCGTCGAGGCCCGCGGGCCCATCGACGTCCAACAGGACGAAGCGGTCGGGGTGCTCCAACTGAGCGGTCCTGAGCATGCCCCACACGGTTGCCGCCCCCACGTCCACGGGCTGCTCTTCCCCGGTGGGGGGCCCGGTCGTGCCCCGGGTGAGCACCACCAGCGGCGTACGGGTGACGGTGTCGTCGGCCAGCCAGTTCTGGAGGCGATCGAGCACCGAGGCGGCGAGCGCGTGCACGGCTCCGGGTCCTTCGTCCGCGGTCGGGTCGCACGGGGGGCAGACCAGCAGCACGGCATCGGGCGCCGCCGACAGGGGCTCGACGGGGAAGGCGGCCGGCAGCAGCCGCTCGTCCCGCGGGCCGAGCAGGCCCCAGCGGGTGACCGGGCGGGGGCCGGTCGAAGCGGTGAGGGGTGTCCACCCGACACGGAAGACGGCGTCCGACGATGTCCGTAGTGATTCGGCGGGCGCCGCACGCAGGGCGAGCGAACCGACCGTCGCCACCGTACGCCCCGTCGGGTCGGTGATCCGTACGGCGACGGCATCAGGCCCGTCGGAGCGCAGCCGGACGCGTACGAGTGACGTGTCCGACGGCTCGATCACGACCCGTTGCCAGGAGAACGGCAGGGGGACACCACCGGCGGGCTCCACCGTCGGGGATTCCTCGCGCAGACCGGTCGTTTGCAGGGCCGCGTCCAACAGGGCCGGGTGCACCGCAAAGCCGCCTCGCCCGGCACCGTCGAGGCCGGCGGGGAGTGCCGCCTCGGCATGGATCTCGTCTCCGCTGCGCCAGGCCGCGGTCAGGCCCCGGAACGCCGGTCCGTAGTCGATGCCCCGCTCGCCGAGCAAATCGTAGAGCTCCTCCACATCCAGGGGGACCGCTCCGGGCGGGGGCCAGGCACCAGCCGGCTCTGATGCGTCGACCGGTGTGCTCTGGATGCCGACCGTTCCGGTTGCGTGCCGAGTCCAGGGTGCGTCGGGGTCTGCGGGACTCTGGGGGTTCTCAGGATGCTCGGGGCTCTCCGGTCGGGAGTGGAACTCCACCGGGCGCTGCCCCGAACCGTCCTCGGCGCCCACCAGGACGCGTAACTGAACGGCACGGTCATCGGCGGCGTCGCCTGGCAGCAGCAGCGGGGCGGCCAGGGTCAGTTCCTCCACCAGACCGCACCCGAAGCGGCGACCCACGTGCGCGGCCAGTTCCACGAAGGCCACGCCGGGCAGGATGACCGCTCCGGCCACCGCGTGGTCGGCGAACCAGGGGTGGGTGGCCAGGGACAGACGGCCGGTGAAGAGGGTGCCCGTACCGTCCGGCAGTTCGACTGCGGCACCGAGCAGTGGATGGTCCACTGCGGACTGACCTGCGGATGCCGGGTCGCGGTCGGCCGGGACGGCGTCGAGCCAGTAGCGACGTCGTTGGAAGGCGTAGGTCGGCAGGTCCACCCGCTTGGCACCGGTCTCCGCGAACAGCCTCTCCCAGTCGACCGGCAGGCCACGGACCTGTGCCGCGGCCAGAGAGAGCTGCATCTGACGGAGTCCGCCCTCGCCGCGCCGCAGGGTGCTGAGGACCAGACTCTCCGGGGCGCCTGCGTCGGCTGCGGTGTCCTCGACCGCGTAGGTCAGGACGGGGTGGGGGCTGGGTTCGATGAAGACACGGTGTCCGGCGGCGAGCAGCGAGCGGGTGGCCTGCTCGAACTCGACCGTCTCCCGCAGATTGCGGTACCAGTACTCGGCGTCCAGCGATGCGGTGTCCAACAGGCCGCCGGTGACGGTGGAGTAGAACGGCACCGACCCAGTGACGGGGGTGATGTCGGCCAGGTCGCTAAGGATCTGCTCCCGCACCTCCTCCACCTGCACCGAATGCGACGCATAATCCACATCAATCAACCGCGCCCGCACACCCTCCCCCACCAACAACTCAACAAACTCCACCACCGCATCCACGTCACCCGACACCACCGTCGACCCCGGACCATTCACCGCAGCCACCGACAA